>CALCFH010000247.1 GCA_937900215.1 uncultured Cryomorphaceae bacterium | reverse complement strand
CTTTCTTCTATCACTATTCTGACTCCACCTTCAAACGGAACGGCTTCGGCAAATCAAATCAACGCTAAGATTACCTATACCCCAGCAGCTGGATTTTTAGGTGTAGACACCTTAGTGTATCGGATTTGCGACAATGGAACGCCTTTACCTGCTCAGTGTGATACTGCTTTACTGATCATAAGAGTAGTTCCAAGAGATTTCACTTTGAGCTCCTATAATGGCTACTGTGAAAACAATATTGCCAAGCTGTCTTGGGACATTACGGATTTGAATTTCCCAGCACCTTCTACGACTCCTTTGACAATCTATTGGTTAGATCAGAGTGGAACTGTGATTACCACCAACACCAATTTGCCTCTTTCTGGAAACATCATCTGGCCGGGTATGGGCTTAGATATCAATCAGAACCCTATTGATTGGCCTGGATGGTTCTTGCAAGGTGGTCAGTGGGTGGCTGGAGCAGATGGTTTCGAAGGGCTTAGACCTCAAGCTACTGTGGTATTCTCGATCAATCCAAGCGATACGGTAGTTGTGAACTATCCAATTCCTGTTCCGGGTTGTTCTGCAAACCCAGCAGCTGAACCGGTTGCAAATAATGATACCGTTTCTGCACCAAACTCAGTGATAACAAACATTGAAGCCGTTGCGAATGATGTAAGTCCTCTTGGAAGACCTATTTCAATCACAGCAATAACAGCTGGTCCTTTTATCGGTGCAGCTGTAATTCAATCCGGTCAGTTGGCTTACACTCCTTTATCCGGTTACTGCGGTCCAGATAGCCTTCGCTATCAGATTTGTGACAACGGCGGTTTGTGTGCAACAGCTTGGGTTTACATTAATGTAATTCAAGTTGATACAGATGGGGATGGACTGAATGATGCCTATGAAACTGCCAATAGAGATACAGATGGTGATGGTAGACGTGACTTTCGCGACATAGATTCTGACGACGATGGAATGAGCGATGCCTTTGAGTCGAGAAGAATAGGTGATGACTGTGCATTTACTACTCAAGATTGGGACAATGATGGTGTACCTGACTGGAGAGATTTAGACTCGGATAATGATGGGATAATGGACTTCATTGAAAGAGCGACTGTTGTAGTTCTAAACGACAATGTAGATTTAAACGGAAACGGAATAGATGATGCATACGATCCGCTTTTTGGAGGGTACTTAGAAAGCAGTCCTGTAGATACGGATGGAGATGGTTCTCCGGATTATTTAGATCTAGATTCAGATAACGATGGTATTTTGGATTATGAAGAAGGATTCCTTTTACCAAACTACCCAAGTGGTTCAGATTCAGATACGAATGGTTTGGATGATTCATACGAAATTGTATTAGGAGGGTTCTTTGGATTGAATCCCGCAGACACGGATGGAGATCGCATTCCTGACTGGAGAGATCCAGATTCCGATAACGACGGCATAGCAGATGGTCCAAATGATCCGTTTGCATCTGATTGTAATGACAATGGTATTCCTGATTTCAGAGATCCTACACCTTGTAATATCTTCATACCTGCAGGTATGTCTCCAAATGGTGATAATTCAAATGATGTATTCATCATTAGTAATTTGGAAAACTATCCAACAAACAACCTTCAAATATTCAACCGTTGGGGAATCAAAGTATATCAAAGTGAAACGCCTTACAATAATGCGTGGGATGGGATTGTAAGTGAGGGTTCTTCTGCTGGAGATCTTCTACCTAGCGGTGTGTATTATTACATATTGCAATTGACTAGTGATGAAAGCCTTCCACCTCTTACTGGAAGCTTAACGATAATAACCGAATAATTAAGAAGGAATGAAGGTGATGAAAAAATCATTACTGCTTTTCTCTACAATACTCTCTTGTTGGGTCGCTCAGGCGCAGCAAGAGTCTGTATTTACGCAGTACTTCAACAATATGCAGGCAGTGAATCCTGCTTATGTTGGAAGTAGAGGGACATTTACTGTTACTGGATTGCATAGAAGTCAGTGGACAGGTATTGAGGATGCGCCGCGAACACAAACCCTCACAATGAATACGCCTATCTACAATGAGAATTTTGGACTGGGTGTAGCTATAATGAATGATCAAATTGGTCCTATCGGATCAACGATTATGAATGTGGATTTGGCTGGAAGAATTAGAGTTTCTCAAAATGCCTATTTGTCTGGAGGCATAAAGATTGGATTGAATTTCTTTAGAGCAAATATTACCGCTCTTGATTTGAACAATCCGAGCGATCCGTATTTCTCTCAAAACGTGAGTTCGACGCTGCCAAACATTGGTGCAGGATTGTATTATTATACTCCAAAATTTTATTTAGGCGTTTCCATTCCTAGAATTGTAAGCAATCAATTGGCAGATGGCGACTTGGTTTTAGGAGAAGGCCGCGAAAGACGGCATTATTATTTCACTGCAGGAGCACGATTTAGATTGAGCGAGGAGTGGGAGATGCAGCCAATGGCATTGGTTTATTTTCCAGAGCGTGCTACTACCACCTTCAACGTAAGTGATATGTTCATCTTTAATGAAAAGCTATGGCTTGGAGCGGGTTGGAGATGGAAAGAATCCATTCACTTCGCCGTTGGATATAATCTGCTTCCAGAATTACGCGCTATGTATTCCTATGATTTCCTAATCGGAGATTTGCAGCCTTATTCAAATGGATCACATGAGATTTCATTGACCTACGATCTGCCGTTTAGCTCAGATAGAATTCAGAACCCAAGATATTTCTAAGCTCTTATGAGTAAAAGACTACACCTAACCCTATTGAGTTTTATAGTACTGTTGAGTACAGTTCAAGCACAAGACCATTTCTTGGCTAGTGGCTCGAGAACTCCAGATGATCTCTATAAAGACTATAAATTCCCGGAGGCTATTGAAGCCTACAAAAGCCAATTAGATAAAGGCAAAAACGAACGCCAC
The DNA here is from genome assembly GCA_937900215.1 of uncultured Cryomorphaceae bacterium. Taxonomy (GTDB): domain Bacteria; phylum Bacteroidota; class Bacteroidia; order Flavobacteriales; family Schleiferiaceae; genus RFXV01. The sequence goes on along the minus strand of CALCFH010000247.1, from coordinate 59 downwards.
GCATTACAACGCATTGCTGATTCTTATCGCAGAACGGGGCAGTACGGTGCAAGCGAAGA
>CALCFH010000246.1 GCA_937900215.1 uncultured Cryomorphaceae bacterium | reverse complement strand
ATTAAAAGACTTCTTCCACCATAGTTCTAAATCGCGCATAACCTCTGCGGTGACGCCATGCCCCATCTCATATTCATGATATGTATGCGCAATTTGAATCGTTTCCAAGGCCTTGGTAGTTTGCTGTGCTAAATGAACGGGTATTACCTGATCGTCTTTGCCATGGGCAATGAATATTTTCTTTTTTAGAAAATCAGCGGGCGCAATTTTCTTAGGAATTACATCAGTAGATAAATAGCCACTCAGTGCGATGACACCATCAAACCAACTCGGATTTCTGAGAGCCAATGCTAGGCTGATGATGCAACCCTGGCTGAATCCCATTAACCAAACATCTTTCATTGCAAATCCGCGTTCTTGAGCGAATTGGGGTAAATACTGTTCTAACTGTTCTACTGCCTTCTCAAGGGCATCGGATTTAATACGAACCCCATTTTCGTCCATTTCAATAGGGTACCAGGCATAACCACCCCAAGGAAGCGGAAGGGGTGCTCTCAAGCTTTCTAAAAGAAAAGAGCCTGGAAGAAAATCGGCTAGGGAAACTAAATCGCCTTCGTGACTGCCATAGCCATGTAGAAGGATTAGAAGCTTTTCTGCTTTTTCACTGCCTTTCTTTTCTTGAATGCTCACTAAATTCATATTCGATATTATTTCTTTTGATAGGTTCCAAAATGAATACTGGTATTGCCCGTTCGCATATCGTTGAAATAATTTTGAAGGGCAAAGGTGGAAGAGGTAAAAGCCATCTCTGTCCAAGGAACAGTCTCTTCTGTGAATAAATCTATTTCTGTGCTTTCAAGGGTTGTTTGAAAATGAGCCGACTTCATATTCGCTAGAAAAATTAGATACACTTGATGCTCATGCAATAAGTTGTAAACGGTATGTAGGCGTATCAACTCTACTTCTGATCCTGTCTCCTCAAACACCTCACGAACTGCTCCTTCCTCAACGGTCTCCAGTGTTTCCATAAATCCACATGGCAAGTTCCAAAGGCCATATCGCGGTTCTATACCTCTTTTGGCAATCATCACCTTTCCTTCCCAAATGGGAATGCAACCGACAATTATTTTAGGATTTACGTAATGTATGAATTGGCATTGGGTGCAAATCCATCTGTCTTTATGATCTCCTTCTGGAGTTTTGCATTCTAAGTCGGAAGACCCACATTGGGAACAGAAATTCATAGGTTTTTCTAAAAGTTAGAAGAGTAGATAGCGTACGCCTAGGTTGAGGTTAAGCCAATTTCGTCTGTCATAACCATAATTAATGGCCAACACATCAGGACATACATCCAATGATATGTTCAAAGGAATGTCAAAAGTGTATTGAATTCCAGCTTGGCCAACTAAGGAAAGTCCCAAGGGCGTTCTAAGGTCGTATGCGGTTTGGGATTGAAATCCAAGTTTCCCACCACCACCAGCATACCAATCAAAACGATCATCTAGGGGAAAAACCCATTGATAGGTAATTTGTATTTCCGTTGAAGAAAATTCCTTACCCCCAAGTCTTCCAATATTAAACTCAAAGCGGTTTGCTTCATCGGGTGCGTATTGGTAATTCAAAGCTCCACCAAAGAGCACTCCGCCTGAAAACCTCAGTCCAATTGCATGTTTTGGTATATTTTGAGCCTGTGAGTTAAACCCCAAAACGCAAACAAATAAGAGAATAGCGAGCCTGAATTGCATAGTAGTGGAGTTAGAAAAAGCCAATGTAGACTAAAGCCCTTAGACTACCTACTTTCTCATCTTAATTTCAACCTTTGCTCCTAAATTGTGCAAAAGAGTATATAAGCCAAAATAGGTTCTGTTAATGTACAGCGCATCTTTTGGACCCCTAGCTCCGTTTGCTTTTCTCAGCCTTTTATCTCCAGCCAATTCTTCACTGATTGCATAGATTTTGGCAAAATAGCTTGGATCTCCAAAATCAAAAGAGGAACTTCTGAAAGGCAATCCAAGCAATTGATTCATCATGAGAATCTTTTCTTTAAAATAGGCAGCATCTTCGGTAGAATCTTCTTTTAAGAGATATTTTAACTCGCGCAAAAGTTGATCGTATGCTTCTGGCTCACCCTTATCGTCAACATCTAGAAGTCGGAAATAGCTCTTATAAAATTCAGGAGTTAAGGTTTTGATACAACCAAAATCAATCACTCCCATTGAACCGTCTTCTCTGAAGAGGAAATTTCCTGGATGGGGATCGGCATGTACTTGCAACAATTCATGGATTTGAAAATCGTAGAAATCCCAAAGGCTTTGGCCTATTTTATTTCGGACTTCTTGAGATGGCCTCTTTTTCAAAAATTGCAACAAATGCTCACCATCCAACCACTCCATAGTGAGGATTTTTTTTCCACTCAATTCAGCCCTATAGACTGGAAACTGAATATCCTTGAGATGAGAACAGGCCGTTGCTATTTCAATGGATCTGTTTAATTCAAGCTCATAGTCGCATTCCTCTATCAGCCGTTCTTCCACCTCTTCCAAATAATGGGTTATGTCTGCCTCACTTAAGTTAAACATGCGCATTGCAATGGGTTTAACCAATTTTAGATCAGATCGAATACTTTCTCCCACACCCGGATATTGAATTTTAACAGCAAAAGCTTGTCCGTCCTTTTCTGCCTTGTGCACCTGTCCGATTGAAGCAGCGGCTGCGGCTGTTTTTCCGAATGAAGTGAAGATGCTTTCAGGAGATACGCCCAATTCTTGATTAAAGGTTTTTACCACCAAAGGGTAAGACAAGGGAGGAGCATTGTATTGGGCTTGAGAGAATTTCTGAGTGTATGCACCGGGCAGTAAGCCCTGGTCCATGCTGAGCATTTGGGCTACCTTAAGTGCGCTGCCCTTTAATTCTGAAAGAGAGTTGTAGATGTCTTCCGCATTGTTCTCATCCAATTCAGTGCGACTAGTATTGCCAGTGATTATTTTCTTGGTGTAGAATTTCAAATAATTTCCGCCAATCTTCGCGCCAGTGCTTACAAAGCGCGTTGCTCTTTGCACTTTTCCGGTTGGAATGCTGTCTTGTTCTTTCATTATTTGCTTTTGAGGAGAAATTTGGCAAAATCTGTAAGCGATTCAACTAAACCGCGGCCCATGAGATCAAAGCCCAGATTTACACTTTTTTCAATGGCCGCGTCTGTATTCTCAAATCTTTTGCTACTGTCTTTTCTCCAGTAATCAAAGAGAAAAACAAATTGCATCCATAATAAATCGGCGTACTTGTCGGAAATGAACTTTCTATTTGCAATCTCACCATTGCTTTCACCTTCTATCATGAGCTCTTTTACCATCTGATGGAACTCGTGTTTTAAAGGCTTCAATAAATCTTCTTCATTCGGTAGTGAAGGTCTTTTTGGAAAAGAGAGCAAAGCAAAACTTCTGTGGTTTAGTAAATCTTCAAACCAAGTGAAATAGAAGGCGAGTAGCTTTTCTCTGCTCGAAAAACTCTCCCACTCAGCCGAATTTTTAAGCTTATCTACTGTCTTTTTAAAGGTGTTGGTCCAAAACTCTCTCTCTATTTCTGCGAAAGAATTGTAGTGACTGTAGAAATCAGATTCGCTAATTTTCAGGTGCTTACAGAAAGAATAAATGCTAGAAGGGTCTTTGCCATTTTCTAGTTTGTACTCTCTGAAGGCATTGACCATCTTTTCGCCAAGTGATATTTCTTCTTTTACTGTCTTTTTTGTTGTTTTTGCTTCTGCCATTGTTGTTTGATTCAAGTCCATAATGCAACGTATTTACCCTGTGGATCGTATCGTTGCTTTTGTAATTCGGGGTTAAATATTCTGTCTTTTCTTGGGTCGTTGCCCACGCCTGCTAGATAGGTCCAATTGCCATAATTATTCGCAGCTTCATAATCAATTAATTCTCTTTCAAAATGCTGGGCTCCCAACCACCAATCTAGTTTTAAATGATGAATTAAATACGATGCTACATTTTGCCTTCCTCTATTGCTCATGAAGCCCGTTGCGGCTAACTCTATCATGTGTGCATTAATGAATGCATTTTCAGTTTTTCCTTCCTTCCAGGCTTTAAAAGCTTCTGGCTCTTTAAATAAATTACTCGGCATCGATTTAAAAAAAGCTCGGTTGTCTTTGCGACAAGTAAAATGAAAGAAATCACGCCATAACAGCTCGAAATACAGCCAATAGGTACTTTCGTTTGCCACTACTTCTTGCTCGTATTTTTTGATCTCCCAAAAGATGGCTCTAGGAGAAAGACAGCCCCATGCCAAATAGGAGCTAAATTTTGAAGAATATTCCGTGCCGATTGATTCATTGCGCGTTTCCTTATACTTGGCAATGTGATTTCCTTTCCAAATCCATTCTTCCATTCGATTCAAGGCCGATTGCTCTCCGCCAGAAAATGGAAAAGCCGAATTTGGATGCTGTGCTAAAGTTGGATGGGCTGGCAGTGCTGGAGTAATTGCGTTTTCAGCTCCCCTAAAGCAGATTTCCGAAGAACAGCTTTTTTTAACAGTACTATACCTTTCCACTTTTTTTCGGAATTCTGTGAAGACGAGGGGAAGGGATTTTAACTCAAAGGGTAGATCTTCTAATTGGTATAAGCTCTGCGATTCAAATCTGTGCAGTTTGTATTTTTTTGCCACCCATGACAATTCCTCTTGCTCCTCCCATCCGGCTGTGTTCTGACACCAGATTTCGTCAAAACAAAATGTTTTTTCTAATTCTGCAAGCGCTTTAATCAATGGTAGGTCGGAGAACCAAAAGGGAATGCCTTTGCGTTCAAATTGACCTTTTATATCTGCAACGGACTCAAGGTAGAATTGCTTTTTTCTTTCTCCCCAGCGCACTTCGCTGGTATTTTGAAAAACTGCGTCTAGCTCTGCCTGAGCAAAGCCTAAAAACTCCGCATCAGATTTATTGGCTTCTTCAATTAATATCTGATCGTGTATTCTCAGATCTCGCCTGAACCAGAGTACTATTTTCAACCTAGTCCGTTTTTACGCTTTCTACATCCATCGCTACAATACAAAACACTGTCCCAATTCTTCTCCCACTTCTTTCTCCATGAAAAGGGCCGTTGGCATACGAGGCAAATTTTTTCGGGAAGGGGCTTCTTCATGATTGATTTACTTAACAGAGTGGCAGTGGAATGGTTCTCGAGATTTGAATTAATTCGTCTACTTTTGGCTCGAAGGTTTGCGCAAGCAATGAATAGGGAATTCCGTGTGAGTCGGAGACTGTGCCCGCAGCTGTAAATCGTTTGTTCTAATTCAATATGCCACTGACTTGGTTGGGAAGGCGAATTAGATGCGATGAGTCAGAAGACCTGCCTTCAAATTTGTGCACTAACCCTCTTTCGGGACCAAAAGAGCAACACTAAAGAATGAAAAAGGATCGAATCCTTGCCGTCCTGCTGCTTTGCAGTTTTGGTCGCTTGGAAGGACAATGGTTGAATGAAGTTGCTGTTTGGGCAGATCGACTTTCATTGCAGGGCGGAAATGAAATTCGCTACAGCGACACTTTGGATATTTCTAAAGTCAAATCGCCTGTTTTGGGAAACCAACTTCAAGCATTCACTCCTCTATGGATTCGCACAGATCTCCCAGGACAATATGCATCCGTTTCCTTTAGGGGATTACCAGGAAGTCACACTCAAGTTCAGTTTAACGGAATGCCAATGCAATCGCCTGCTTTGGGTTTATCCGACTTAAATGCCATTCCGTCTTTTCTTTTTGATCAAGTTCAATTTATAACAGGAGGAAACGAAGGCGCTTTAGCTGGCACTGCCGCAGGCGGTATTGTAGATTTAAGCAACTTCTCAAAGAACGATAGCAGCCCTTTTATTCGGATCGGTTTAGGCCTTGGAAGTTTTCAGCAAGCAGAGATATGGGCGCATGGAGGATTTCGCCACAACGCTTTCTTTTCTGAGGTGCGTATTTTCAGCTCTAAGGCGGAAAATAATTTCGCTTACCTAGACCCAAGAGGAAATGAAAAGCTTAGAGAAGGAGCTGCCTATGAGCAAGAAGGCCTGCTCTATACCCTTCGATTTACTCCATCCAAAAAAAATCAGTTCGAATATTCTTTTTGGATTCAACAGAATGACATTGGCATTCCATCCAACATTTTGGTGAGTAATCCTCAAGGACAGCAGCAAACCGATATGGCTATTCGCCAAGTATTCTCTTGGAAAAAATCTTCTCGGTTCCAATTAAAATCGGCTTGGTTCTACGAAGCCAGTGATTATGTTCATCAGCGCAATTCTATTTTTGATTTCAATGCTTCCCATACGGTTCAACTCATGCCTGAATGGCAAAAAGCGGGAAGTAGGATGCAATGGAAAGCCGGTGCTTTTTTGGCGCATTCTTTCGCATGGGGATTGAGCAAAACAGGACAAAGAAATCAGGCTGCATTTTTTGTGAATACGCAATTCAGACCCTTGCAGAATGTACCCGTTTCCATTGGCCTAAGGCATGATGTAGCTTCAGATGGTAAACCTCTTCCGTCTTTTCACACCCACATCCAATACCGCTATAGAAGTACTCAACGTTTTAGATTGAGCTATTCTATGACCAACAGAAGACCTAGCTTAAATGATTTGTTCTGGTCTCCAGGGGGAAATCCAACTCTCAATCCAGAACAAGGTCATATGCTCGAGTTGGCTTGGAATGCAGAATGGAGTAGGAGGAGGCTGCGCTTTCTTCCAGAAGTACTCGTTTATCAGCAAGAAATGAAGGATCTCATTCGGTGGCTTCCTACCAACCAGAATTTCTGGGTTCCTGTAAATACAGAGTTCATGCGCTCTCATGGATTAGAGTTGGCCATGGGTTTTAAACAAGAATTTAAAAAATGGTCTTGGCAAATTAGACCAGCTTACCAATACACTTGGAGTGAATACCTTGAGGAAAATAAATCCTTTCTGGCACCTGGCATTCCAGTCCATCGCTTTAGAGCCACAGCAAGCCTTCAGTATCAAAAATGGAGCTTGGGTCTTCAAAATCAAATTAGCTCAGATTGGTCGAATGTGAAAGAAGCCGGTCCTCTTGATCAACTAAGCGGATTGAATGTATACGATCTTCAAATACACTATAGAAATGCATTCAAGAGATTTCCTTACCAGCTTTCTTTTCTAATTCAGAATTTAGGCAATGAAGCCTATGCCTTTCGACCTTTTATGCCCATGCCGGGCAGAAGCTTTCAGATCAAATTAACCCTAACAATGTCATGATGACAAAATGCAATGCTCTTTTTATTTCGGCCCTGGTTCTTTTCTCTTTTGGCTGCGACGACGATGATAATCCGAAGCCGGTAAGCCAAGCCAACCCCTCTATTTATGTCTTGAATGAAGGGCCCTTTTCTGCAGGAAGTGGAAGCATTTCTCAAATAGACTTAAGCACAAACACCGTTTTTAAAGATGTTTTTTTTAGTAGAAACGGATTTCCAGCAGGTGCCATCTTAAACGATTTTGAAATTATAGGGAATCAGTATTATATAGTGTCTAATCTTTCTGCAAAAGTAGAAGTAGCCAGTGTTTTTGATTGGACAAGCACAGCTACTGTAAGTGGATTTAGCTCACCTAGAGCCGTTGCAGATTTGGGTAATAATCGCATTGGAGTAAGCGATTGGGGAACCAATAAGATGTACATTCTTTCCTCCACTGGCAACACTATCATCGATTCGGTGAGTACGGGATCTGGCCCAGAGAAAATGGTTGTTTTAAACGATAATATATTGATAATGAATACAGGTGGATTTGGATTAGACTCTACCCTTACGGTTATTAATCGATCCGATTTGAGTTTAAAGCAGAACTTAACGGTTGGGGATGTACCAAATTCAGCACGAATTACTCCGAGCTCGTTGTGGGTATTGTGTTCGGGTTTTTCAGATTGGATGGATCCATCCAAAGACACCCCTGGCAGACTTTTAGAGTTAAATCCCAATACCTTGGAGATTCTAAGAAATGTTGAGATCCCTCTAAGCATTGGCCATCCAGCCGATCTTATTTACAACGCAAACAATGCGAGCTTGTATTTCTTGAGCAATACGTATGGAGGAAGTATATACAGCTGCCCAATTGCAAATCCATCCAACTTTCAAAAAGTAAAAGCAGGCGGATACTATAGTTTAGATTGGGATCCTATTCGTTCAAATATTATCGCAGGAAATCCATTATCTTTCGCTGAGTCAGGATGGGTAATACGCTTAAGCGCCAATAATACCCTAATTGACAGTATAGAAGTGGGATTAATCCCAACGGATTATATTTTTAGATGAACGAAGAAAGCCACATTGATCTAAAGCGTTTGGTTGGAAAGAAATCTTCCGAGAGTCTTTCATTGAGTGATCAGATGCAATGGGCTTCTAATTTGTACCTCCAGCAACCACGCTTTCCGAGCCGCACGGCACATTATAAGGTTTTAACAGACCATGCTATACAGTGGGATTGGTTAAAGTGGGATATACAATCGAGTTTGTTGGATGAAATACGATTTCAATCGCCTGCCAAAAGATTTCAAAAAGAAATAGCTCTTCATGAATATTTCTTCAACATTGGTTGTGTGGATAGAATTGAATCAAAAGTAGATTATTGGTTAAATACCCACTCAATTATAGATCGCTCGGTTGGACAAGGAAGCAAGAATATGTACTTCCGACCTGCAATTACAAGTTCTGAATTTCAGGATGCATTTGATACTGGCCTTCAACAGGCTAAGGAAGAGGTGAATCTGGGCTCTTTCTGGACTGCCATTCAATTGCTTAATCCGGTTTCTTGTGTTCATGCTGCCATCCAACTATATATTCACGCTGGTGTTTCTCTAACCGTTTCATTGCAGAATCTCATTCATCCAGATCTTCTCGAGTCTGTGGTTTATGTTGCAGATAAATCCTTTCGTAGGCACCCTATGAGCTTTGATCCGATAACCAGTTTGACGTTCTATGGCGGTTATGATCTGGCCTTTGCGGTAGGTTTGGTCTGCGGAATGGCCCAAGAATCTCGATTTTGTTTGGTTGGCGGATTAACTGGATATGCTATTTCGTACTTAGCTGAGGTCATTCAAAAGGGAAGCTCTCATTTTGTTACACATTTGTACGAAGCGCCCAGCGATTGGAAAGAAGAGAACAAAGAGGCCTTTAGTGGTCCGTCTGCCTTCTCTATTTCTTCACACAAGGTTTCAAACATTCAATATATCTTGGCCTTGGAACATTTAAACCACTTCCTCATTCAATCAAATACTAAATAACACCCATTTAAGATGTCCTATATCCCGCCCGAAGCAAAGGCAGCCATTGATGAACTAGAATCGAAAGTATTGGATTTTGAGTCGAAGAATATTCAACTTGAAAAGCAAATAAAGTCAGAAAAGAATGCAAAGAAGTCAAGCCAAACTGGATTGATTATTCTTCTGATACTGTTTCTTGGAGTTTTAGGTACTGCAGGCTGGTTTTATTATAAGCAACAATTGGTACTATTTCCGAAAGCCACAGAAGTAGAACTCAAGCTTCAAACGCAAGTAGATAGTTTGTATAACCTTCTGGATCAAATGCCGAAGGCAGAAGGCAATACTGCCGAGATAGATTTCAGCACGGGCAAATGGTACTTCGTACAAATTGGTGCCTACCAGAAGGTAGACCTTAGCTTGTATAAAGAAGGAATGTTTAACTTCAGACAGAGCGAAATGGAAGGGCTCTACAAATACACATTGGGCGCTTTTCAAGATGTAGATCAAGCTGTTGGATTTTTAGATGGAGTGCGCAAACTGGGCATAAGAGATGCCTTTCTGTTGGCCTACGTAAATGGTAAAAAAGTAACGATAGAAGAATCGAGAAACCTTTGAGAGTAGTCCTTTTATGTATATTGATGGCCTTCTCAGGCCTAAGTGTTAAAGCGCAATTGGTAGCTTTTGGGACTTCCGTTTTTGTACCAGTAGATGCCCCAATGGCTGTGGCGGTTCCGCCCATTAGCCTAAGAGGAAGTCTTTTCGAATGGAAATTCATGCGTTTTGAATCGGGAATTACTTGGTATAGAATGGGCGGATTATCTGTTTTAGATAGCGAATATCCCTTCCATGAATCCATCACTCAACCCTTCAACAGCTTTGTTGTCCCACTTCAATTGGGAGCGCATCTTTCCATCAATGATAGTTGGTCTATTCAACCCAAAATAGGTGCGTTTTACGCCATTAATTCTACTTATAAAGTCAATCAAGACAATTTGGGTAGAGCCATTTTATTGTTTGGAAATGAGTACAAGGCCATTTCAACCCAAGCGCAAATAGAACAATCCAATACTTTCGGATTTTTGGGTGGAATTTTTGCAACTCTTGCCCTAAATGAGGCTTGGAGTTTTAGTTTTGGCGGTTCTTGGTACGAAGGAAGCAGTAGAGCGGCCATTCAAGGCCCATTTGATGCCATTAGTTTAA
>CALCFH010000245.1 GCA_937900215.1 uncultured Cryomorphaceae bacterium | reverse complement strand
GTATTGGAAGAAGCATAGTCCGCTTGAAAAAAGCACAGATTATCTACTCTATATTTTGTTGTTTCCACAGCTTATAGCTGGTCCAATCATCCGCTTTAACACCATTGCTGAAGAAATAAAAGACCGTAGCCAGAATTATACGAGCGATTATAAACTCAGTGGTTTGTATCGCTTCATTATTGGTTTGGCCAAAAAGGTTTTAATAGCCAATCAGATAGGCGATCAGGTGGATGTCATTTTTGCTCTCGATAGTCCTTCCCCTTACTTCGCTTGGATGGGCATCATAGCCTACTCAATGCAGATTTATTTTGATTTTGCGGGATATTCAGACATGGCCATTGGCCTAGGTAAAATCCTCGGCTTCAATTTTCCTGAGAACTTTAGAAGCCCATACACTTCAAAAAATATCACTGAATTTTGGAGAAGATGGCACATTACATTGGGCACTTTTATGCGCGACTATCTCTATATACCCTTGGGTGGAAGCAGAGCCGATAAAATACAAAGAGTCTACTTTAACCTCATTGTGGTCTTTCTTCTTTCAGGTCTCTGGCATGGTGCTTCATGGAATTTTGTTATTTGGGGTGCTTGGCACGGACTATTCCTCATTTTTGAACGCGCCTTTTTATTGAAAATTTTAAATAAACTGCCCGCACTTTTCAATCTAATCTATGCGTATTTAGTTGTTTTAATTGGCTGGGTTTTCTTCCGTGCCGACGATCTTCATTCTGCCAAGACCTATATCAGTACAATGTTCGGTCTGCGCCATCCAGAAGCTCTAGTGCCCCAGATGGAAAGCCTCCCACCTGAATTTTACAGCTTCCTTTGTATTGCTTTATTCTTCGCTTTCATTGGTGTTGTTCAATTTGGTAAACGGTTGGAAGAATTCTTCTTTTCAGCACAATTTACAGCAAAGCAATATGCAAGACTCTCCCCTTTGTATCTTACTCTATTAGTGCTTTCCATCAGCTATATAGCCTCCTCGGATTTCAATCCTTTCATTTATTTTAGATTCTGATTATGAAGGATGGAAAAATTAAAAAGGCACTCATTGTCTTATTCTCGGT
>CALCFH010000244.1 GCA_937900215.1 uncultured Cryomorphaceae bacterium | reverse complement strand
TAGCCTTGGAATAGGGTGGTCAGGAATTCGAATTCCAATGGTTTTTTTTCCTGAATTGAAAAGCTTTGGAATGGCGTTATTGGCATCAAGAATAAAGGTGAATGGACCTGGAAGGCATCTCTTTAGAGTCTTAAATGTGCTGGTTTCTATAGGTTTGGTGTAATTACTTAAATGACTGAGATCATTAAAGACGATAGAAAAATCAGCCTCTTTAGGCTTAATGTTTTTAATCTTCGCAATTCGCTCAATGGCTTTTTGCCTTGTTAAGTCACAGCCGAAAGAATACACTGTATCTGTTGGATATACAATTACACCTCCATCTTGCAGTACGCTTAATACTCTAAGAATATGTTTTTCAGATGGATTATCAGGATATATCCTTATGATTTCAGCCATTCCCTTTTTTGTAATCTTCTAGAAATTTAGCTAGTCCAATATCTGTTAACGGATGTTTTAAAAGACCAGTGATAGAAGAAAGTGGACCGGTCATTACATCTGAACCTGCTTCAGCGCAAGCAATAACATGCATTGTATGACGAACACTAGCCGCTAAAATTTCTGTTTTGAAGCCATAATTATCGAAAATCAAACGAATTTGATGAATTAGGTCTATACCATTGGTGCTAATATCATCTAGTCTTCCGATAAATGGAGAAACATAGCTCGCACCTGCTTTTGCTGCCAATAAAGCCTGACCAGCAGAAAAAATAAGCGTGCAATTGGTTCGGATCCCCTTATCGCTGAAGTATCGGATAGCCTTTACTCCGTCTTTGATCATAGGTACTTTAACTACAATTTGTGGATGCAGGGCTGCCAAAGCTTCACCCTCCTCAATCATACCTTGAAAATCGGTTGAAATAACCTCTGCACTAACATCTCCATCTACAATTTCGCAAATACGAACATAGTGATTGCGGATATTTTCAGCTCCGGTAATACCTTCCTTTGCCATCAATGATGGATTGGTAGTTACTCCGTCTAAAACCCCAAGTTCTTGGGCTTCTTTGATCTCATTTAAATTGGCTGTATCTATGAAAAACTTCATGCTTAACTTTTTTTTCAAAAATAGGCATGAAAGCGGAGAGTATTTTCTAAAAAGCAATAAAGCGAAAGATAATTTATTTTGAGTCATTTTTAATCATCCATATTAGTCCAAACTCTTAATGCTTGAAAAGGATTCTATCAAAAATACTCTCGCACATTTATTGCGTACTATTCAAAAAAAAGCCCCCATTTGGGAGCTTTCTAATGTAAATCTTCAGGATTATATTTTATAAAACCAATTCTTTTACTTTATCTGCAGCTTCTTGTAACATTATGACAGAGTAGACTTTAAGCCCGCTTTTATCAATAAGAACTTTAGCCTCTGCGGCGTTGGTTCCTTGCAAACGGACAATAATAGGAACTGGAATTTCACCGATATTTTTATAAGCATCTACGATACCTTGAGCTACTCTATCGCACCGAACAATTCCGCCAAATATGTTTACCAAAATGGCCTTAACATTTTTATCTTTCAGAATAATACGGAAGGCTGTTTCAACTCGTTTTGCATCTGCAGTTCCTCCAACGTCCAAGAAATTTGCCGGATTTCCACCCGCCATTTTGATAATATCCATTGTGGCCATAGCCAAGCCAGCACCGTTTACCATGCAGCCTACATTACCATCTAACTTCACGAAATTCAATCCAGCTTCACCGGCCTCAACCTCTGTAGCATCTTCTTCTCTAGTATCACGCAGAGCAGCATAATCTGGATGGCGGAATAAGCCATTTCCGTCTAAACTCACCTTAGCATCAACCGCTAAGATTTTGTCATCGGATGTTTTCAGAACAGGATTAATTTCAAAAAGACTGGCGTCAATTCCGTCATAGGCCTTGTATAAAGAGGTAACAAATTTGGTCATCTCTTTGAAAGCCTTACCTGAAAGTCCAAGGTTAAAAGCAATTTTTCTAGCTTGAAATCCCTGTAAACCAACCTTTGGGTCAATTTCTTCAGTAAAAATTAATTCAGGGGTGTGCTCCGCAACAGCCTCTATATCCATTCCACCTTCGGTAGAATACATGATCATATTTCTTCCGGCCTGACGGTTCAACAGAACACTAATATAAAATTCTTTGGTTTCACTTTCACCGGGATAGTATACATCTTCTGCAATCAGTACTTGATGTACTTTCTTGCCCTCTGCCGATGTCTGAGGAGTTACCAACATCATTCCCAAGATGTCGGTTGCGCGTGAGCGTACTTCATCTAGGTTTTTGGCAAGTTTCACACCTCCACCTTTACCTCTTCCACCTGCATGAACCTGAGCCTTAATAACATGCCATCCAGAACCCGTTTCTTCGGTTATTCTTTTAGCCGCTGCAACAGCCTCATCGGGAGTAGAAGCCACATGGCCTCTTTGAACATTGACTCCATAAGAAGCTAGAATTTCTTTGCCTTGATACTCGTGTAAGTTCATCTTTGGGAAGGATTTTTTTAAGCAGTGCAAATATAGCCTCAAGCAAATTAACCTTTAAGGGAAAAAGGAACTTTTGCAAAAAAGAAAATGAAGGCTGTTTTAGAAAAGTAATTTAGTATTGATCTTTCTTCTTAAAAGCCCAATTGACAAAGTAAGGGATAATAATCCCGTAGGTTTCTAATGTGTGTTTTCCTCCAATTACTTCGTAATGAAACAAGTCTTTTCCAGATTCAAATCCTTTGACTTTCAATTCTTTGACTAAATCTAGCATATCGTCTACACTGTCAATTATTCCGTTCTTATTTCGGTCGGATGTTTCATCTAAGGTGCCTGCTTGAAGCCAAATTTGAATAGTTGGTTTTTCTTTTGTTTCTCGAACCACTCGATGCATGATTCTGTTATTGTCTGTGTAATTAGCAGATAAATCTTTACTACGGTACCAGAAAGATGGACTAGCAGCCATCACTTTTGAAAATTCTTTAGGATTATTCCAAGCTATATCAAAGGCAGAGAGTCCTCCTAGACTGAATCCACCGATAATTCTCTCTGTAAATTTTTTTATTTGCAATTCCTTGCGAATGAATGGGATACATTCAGTAATAAGAAAACGACTGTATTTCTTGGCCAACTTTCCTCTTCCATTAAAATCAGGATTTCCGATAATTCCGTAGGTATCCAACCTATAAAAAGAATGCACGGCGGCAAGTACAAAATGTTCGCAGACATCATGTCTCCAAATGTCGTTTAGAATACGTCCCATCTCCATTCCGGCCATGTCTTGACCATCGTTCATTAGAAAGAGCGGATAAGATTTTCCGGCATGAAAATCGGGTGGGAGAAATATATCAATATAAATTTCGGCGCCTAAGTGCTTGGAATACAGCTTAACAGTTCGACTTAAAAGTTTTTTCATAAGTGTGAACAATATTAGTGTGCAGTATTGGGAAAACCTTAGCAGTTTATTCACAAATTTGACATATACGTTTAATCAAAGAACACTAAGGTATTTTAAGATGGAAGAAAGCAAGGTAAATTGGTATTCTAAGGCATTGGAATTGAATGTAAACATGCTGGTATTTGGCACTAAAGGCATGCCTGTCATACTTTTTCCAACTTCAATGGGGAAACACAATGAGAATAAAGATTTTAAATTAATAGAATCAGCAGCCTGGTTCATTGAGAATGAATTTGTTCAGATTTACTGTCCGGATGGTTTTGATGAGTTAAGTTGGTATAATAAAAATGTTCCGCCTTCTGTACGAGTGCACAATCATGTGTGCTATGATCGAATGCTTCATGAAGAGCTTATCCCAGAAATTAAGCAAAGGTCAGGCTTTTCAAAAGTGGCACTAGCTGGCTGTAGTTTTGGAGGCTATCATGCTGCTAATTATGGTTTTAGGCATCCTGAAAATGTGAGTCATATCATGACCATGGGTGCTGCCTTTGATATTCGGGATCAGGTGAAAGGGCATTACAATGAAGATGTCTACTTCAATAATCCTGTAGATTTTTTAAAAGATGTTTCTGATCCTGCCATTTGGGACATTAAAATAACTTTAGGAACAACAGAAGACGATATGTGCAAGGATTCTACGCTTGAATTAAGTCATATATTGAACTCAAAAGGAATACAACATTGGTTGGATATCAGGCCCTACGGAGCACATGACTGGCCAATTTGGAGAGAAATGTTTCCTCACTATCTTTCATCGCGCTAAAAGAATTAATTTAAACCAAACACGAATAATAAATCATAGAATATGAAGAAGATAGGAATACTTCATGGAAAAGAGAGAAGCTTTCCAGAAGCTTTCGTTAGAGAGGTCAACAGTAGGGGTGAAAAAGACATCGTTGCTGAATCTGTATACATTGACAAGCTATCCCAAGGAGCGAGTACGGGTTATTCGGTTATCATCGATAGAATCAGTCAAGACGTTCCTTTTTATCGCGCTTATCTGAAAACAGCAGCTATTATGGGTACAGCAGTGATTAACAACCCGTTTTGGTGGAGTGCGGATGAAAAATTCTTTAACAATAGTCTTGCAATGAAACTGGGCGTACCTGTTCCAAAAACCTATTTACTACCGAGCTACGAGCGTCCTGATGATACGTCACCAGAATCTTTTTCCAATATGGCCATGCCTTTAGATTGGGAGACTATATACAAGGAAATTGGTTTCCCGGCCTATATGAAACCGCATGCTGGCGGAGGTTGGAAGAGTGTATATAAGGTGAATGATCCACAGGATTTATTCAACAAGCACGCAGAGACAAATCAGCTTGTTATGATGCTTCAAGAAGAAATAATCTTCGATGAATATTATCGTGTGTATTGTATTGGAGGGAAGTATGTGAAAATAATGCAGTATGAGCCGAGAAATGAGCCACATCTTAGATATGTTGTAGATACAGCTCCTTCTAGTCAAGCTATGCTGGATACCATTCATGATTATACATTGAGACTGTGCAAAGGTTTAGGTTATGATTTCAATACTGTTGAGTTTGCTATTCGCGACGGAATTCCTTACGCTATTGATTTTTGCAATCCAGCTCCCGATGCCGATATTCATTCCGTTGGAAAAGAGAATTTTGAATGGGTTGTAAAGGCCGCCGCTGATTTTGCAATTGAGAAAGCGAAGGCATATGTTGCTGGAAAAGATAATCTTACCTGGGGTGGTTTTGTGAGAGATGCCATTGCAAGTCATGCAGCTCCTAAGGCAAAAACAACCGCCTCAAAGCCAAAGACTCCAACCGCCAAACCTGCCGCTAAAGCCACGGCCACAGCCAAGGAAGCAGTTGCAAAACCAGCTGTAAAAGCAACAAAAAAAACCACAAAGTAGATTATCCTTTAGCTGGACTATATGAACCCAAAGATGTTTACCCTTGGCATCGAAGAGGAGTACATGGTCATTGACCCTGTTACGAGAGAACTTCGTTCCCATGAGCAAAAAATTGTTGAAAACGCCTCTTTAATTCTGAATCCAGACGCCGTAAAGGCTGAAATGCATCAGGCTGTAGTTGAGGGTGGCACGGGTATTTGCGCGAATACAGATGAAGCTCGGAAAGACTTATCTCATTTGAGGAAAACCGTTAGTCGGGTAGCCAATGATTTAGGCTTGTGTATCGGCGCTTCTGGTACTCATCCCTTTAGTAGTTGGACTACCCAGCTGATTACCGACAATCCGCGTTACCATGAGATCGTTATGGAAATGCAGGAGGCAGCACGCTCTAACCTGATTTTTGGCTTACATGTTCATGTTGGAATGCCAGATAAGAGAATGGCCATGCACATTGCCAATTCTATGCGTTATTTCCTTCCACACGTTTTTGCACTTTCTACCAATTCTCCCTTTTGGGAAGGTAGAGATACCGGATTTCGCTCTTTTAGAATAAAGGTCTTTGATAAGTTCCCAAGAACGGGTATTCCAGAGTTCTTTAGTAGTTGGGAAGAGTACGAAAACTATGTGAAGCTTCTAGTGAAAACAGGTTGTATCGACAACCCGAAGAAAATCTGGTGGGACTTGAGAGTACATCCTTTTTTCGATACAGTTGAATTTAGAATCTGCGACGTTCCAATGCTTTTGGATGAGACTATTGCTATAGCGGCTATTTTTCAAGGACTCTGTGCGAAATTATACAAATTACGCGAGCAGAACATTGAATTTATGCCCTACAAACGATCTTTAATCGCTGAGAATAAATGGCGTGCATCTCGTTATGGTTTAGATGGAAGGTTAATCGATTTTGGAAAAGAAACAGAAGTTCCAACACGTCAACTAATTTATGAACTACTTGATTTCATAGATGATACAGTAGATGATCTTGGCTCAAGAGATGAGATTAATTACGTGGGGAAAATGATAGAAAGGGGAACGGGGGCCGATCGACAGTTAGAAGTGTTTTATAAGAATAAGAACATGAATGAACTGGTCGATTTTATTACAAAATCAACATTAGAAGGACTTTAGAATGATAAATCTCAAAATAGCCATTTTAGACATGTATAAGGGCGCTCCCAATCAAGGGATGCGAAACATTCATGAAATAATTGATGGTTATGCGGAAGATCATGGAATTCGTTTGGAAAAAAAGGTCTTTGATATTCGCGGAAAAATGGAATGTCCTGGTTTAGAATACGATGCCTATATCTCAACAGGCGGACCAGGTAGTCCTATTGATCCTGAAGGCTGGGAAGACAAATGGAAGAATTTGATAGAATCTATTATGGATTTCAACTCCAAAAGTGAATCTGCTAAAAAGTACGCCTTCTTGATTTGCCATTCATTCCAGCTAATGTGCCATCATTTTAGATTAGCTCACGTTTCAAAAAGAAGGACAGAATCCTTTGGTATTTTTCCTATGCACCCAACTTTTGCAGGTAGGAAGAATAAGTTCACCGGACAATTACCCGATCCGTTTCATGCTGTAGATTCTAGGCTATATCAAGTTGTAAAGCCAGATAGTGTGGCCTTGCACAATATGGGAGCAAGAATATTAGCAATCGAAAAAGAAAGAGCATACGTACCGCTTGAAAGAGCAACCATGGCCATTCAATTCACACCTGAAATTGTAGGTACGCAATTTCATCCTGAAGCAGATCCAGCCGGAATGCTTTTTTACATGAAGGATGAAGAGAAAAAGCAGGTAATCATTGAGAATTATGGCCAAGAAAAGTACGACCGAATGATTACACGGTTACAAGATCCTGATATGATTGCACTTACCCAGAAAAAGATGATTCCCGTTTTCTTAGATGAAGTGCTTCATGTCAATTATAAAGAAGCACTAATCGCATGAAAAAGGACATAAGAGCCTCTTTTAATGCTCAATTTACTGAAGAGAAATACCAAGATCTTCAGAATAAGATTCAGGAAGAGTGCAACAATCAAGTGAGTTTTAGAATCTCTGAAACGCCTTTGTTTGTGCCTAAAAATTTGACAGACAAGCTTATTCAAGCAGGTGATGAAATATTGGAAGTACTTCAAAGGCCTTCTTTTATGCAAGAATCTGAAAGGGCAATTCCAGACGACGTTAGAGTGATGAATGAAACAGATCATCCACATTTTATTTGTTTAGATTTTGGAATATGTGAAGATGAAAAGGGTGAATTAGAGCCTCAGCTTATTGAGCTTCAGGCATTTGCAAGTATGTTCTGTTGGATGGATCAACTTAGTAAATCCCACACAGAATATTTTCCAATTCCAGATGGATACAGTCCTTATTTTAATGGATTAAATCACCACTCATATTTAGATCTTTTAAAGAGAACACTCATAGGAGACTGTCCAATTGAAGAGGTGATTCTCTTGGAAATACTTCCAGAAGAGCAGAATACAAGGGTAGACTTCTATCTCACTCACAAGAATTTTGGAATTGAAGTAGTTTGCTTAAGTAAGCTAAAGCAAGAAGGTAAAAGTCTCTATTATCTTAAAGATGGAAAAAGACAATCGGTTAAAAGGATATACAACCGTCTGATTTTTGACGATCTTCAATCACAGTCCGATTTTAAGTATTCCATAGATTTATTTGGCGATTTGGATGTTGAGTGGATTACGCATCCGAATTGGTTTTATCGGATTAGCAAGTTTACCATGCCTTTCCTTGAGAATAAATTCGTTCCTGAAACAAAGTTTTTAAATTCAATTGAAACTCTTCCATCTGATTTAGAGAACTATGTTCTTAAACCACTTTTTAGTTTTTCAGGTACTGGAGTTGTGATTGATGTAACGGAAGACGAAATCAATATGGTACATGATCCAGAAAATTGGATTTTGCAGCGAAAGGTAAAATATACTGATGCGCTTTTGTCGCTAGTAGGAGGTGTGAAGTGCGAAATCAGACTAATGTATCTATGGCCTTCTGCAGACAGTAAACCCACCTTATCTATGTCATTAGGCAGATTGAGTAGAGGGAAAATGATTGGCGTTAAATACAATAAAGACTTAAGTTGGGTGGGCAGTACATCTTGCTTTTTTGAGCAATAAGTACAAAGCACCCATTTTGAAGGAGAAGTTATGTTAAGAAAAATTGCCGCCGGTTTTTTTGGCGTTGTTACTGCAGGTTTTGCTACGGCAGCAGGTGAAAAACTGAGTCATTTGGTATTTCCACCTCCTGAGAATCTGGATTTTAACAATTTAGATCAATTGAAAGCTTTTCATGAGTCTATTCCCAATGAAGTATTTCTAATTCTAATAGCCGTTTGGGCACTAAGCTCATTTATTGGAGGATTTGTAGCGGGAATTATAACTACTTATTCAAAGCAAAAAGTGGCCATGGTCGTAGGTGGAGTACTTCTGCTTTTTGCAGCAATCAATTTCAGTTACCTACCTCATCCTATGTGGGTTGTGGTATTGTCGCTGAGCTTGTATGTACCTATGGCATTTTTAGGGGCTACGCTTGTGGTTAAAAAATTAGCCCCAAATGAGACTAAACAATAGTTCTAAAAGTTAGGTTGATTCTTGCAGAATGTATCTTGGTAGTAGGAGGAAGGCGGTGAAGCCAGTTTTTCTGAGTTTCCTCCTTCATTAACAGAAGGCTGCCCGCTTCTAGATTGATCTCTACTTTCTCTAAAGTTCCTTTATGTTTAAAGGCAAACTTCCTTTCAGCGCCGAGGCTTAAGGATGCAATACATCCATTCTCTTTCAAATCTTTTTCGCCATCGCTATGCCATGCCATTCCTTCTTTTCCATTGTGGTATAGATTTAAAAGGCAGGAGTTGAAATTCTCTCCACTTTTCTTTTCTACTATTTTTTTTAATTCAATTAATTCTGGGGTCCAGATTAAGGCAATTTTCTTAGAATTTGAATAGCTGTACTCCAAAGCTTCATTTGCATACCATGCCACTTTTCTTTTGGTAACTATAGTTTTACCGAATAGAATTGCAATGTCATTTTTCCATTGAATGGTATTCAATAAC
>CALCFH010000243.1 GCA_937900215.1 uncultured Cryomorphaceae bacterium | reverse complement strand
AGACTTAGAACGGATAGCCTAATGGAGTTTGTTGCCTTTAGAGGAAGTGATTTTCCAACTCCAAATTTTGTAGGGTCGATAGAAAATCAAAATCTACATGCGCTAGCTGCTCCGGATCTGCTTATCATTTACCATCCTTCTTTGGAATCTGCAGTGCAGGTGTTGGCTGATTTTCATCGCGCCGATCAAGGAATCACTGTGGAAATGGTGCCGATAGATAAGTTGTACAACGAGTTTTCAAGCGGCGTGCCCGATTTAACAGCTATAAAGAACATAGCTAGAATGTTCTACGACAGATCTACAACTACTTCTGGTTTGAAAAATCTCTTGCTTTTTGGAGATGCCTCCTATGATTATAAGCAACGGTTAAGCACCAATTCTAATTTAGTTCCTACATGGGAGTCATTGTCCTCCTTCTCATTGAACGTCAGTGTGTGCTCAGACGATTATTTTGGATTTCTAGATCCCAATGAGGGAGGTGTGAACT
Source organism: uncultured Cryomorphaceae bacterium (assembly GCA_937900215.1). Classification (GTDB taxonomy): domain Bacteria; phylum Bacteroidota; class Bacteroidia; order Flavobacteriales; family Schleiferiaceae; genus RFXV01. The sequence goes on along the minus strand of CALCFH010000243.1, from coordinate 2,069 downwards.
CGGTAGACCAACTAGATATTGGAATCGGTCGCTTGGTTGCAAGAAGTCTGACGGATGCCAATGCGATAGTTGATAAAATTATTCGCTATGCTTCGAGATCGTCCTCCTTGGGGAATTGGAGGTCAAAAATTCTCATCGCAGCCGATGACGTAGACCTTTCATGGGAAACGACCTTAATGCGTTCTGCCGAACAAGCTGCGGCCATCGCCTCAACTCGAGATCCTAGAATTAATCAACAGAAAATCTACATAGATGCATATAAACAGATAATCAGTGGCGGTAGCGAGAGATATCCAGATGCACAAGATGAGTTTATTCGTTCTATTGAATCTGGAAATCTAATTACCGCATATACAGGTCATGGCGGTGAAATTGGATTGGCTTCAGAGCGAATACTTCAATTAAATAACATCAATTCGTGGTCTAACCGTTTTGCCATGCCTCTCTGCATAACTATCACCTGTGAGTTTACAAGATATGATGACCCCCAGAGAATTTCGGCAGGAGAGTATGGTCATCTAAACCCAAATGGTGGATTTATCGCCTTGTATTCAACTCAAAGAGTGGTATATGCAAGTCCACAAACCTTAGCTCTGACCTCTGAAATATTTGACACTGCTTTGCATCGTCCCAACGGTGTAACCAGATCTTTGGGTGAGGTTATCCGTATGGTTAAGAATAATAATATTGGAAGAGATAAGCTTAGTTTCTCTCTTTTTGGCGACCCCGCTATGAAGTTGGCTATTCCGAACTATAATGTCATTACAACTGAATTGAATGGAGTGAATGTGGTAAGCTTCTCAGACACCATCAATTCCTTAAATAAAGTGGCAGTACGAGGTAGAGTGGTAGATCATCAAGGGCAAGTATTGACTAGTTTTAATGGGGAAGTTCGGCCTATTGTTTTTGATAAAGAAGTAAACAGACAGACTTTGGTAAACGATGGGGTGGGTGCCCCTCAAACTTTTGTTCAGAGAAATAACATTGTTTATCAAGGGCGTGCCAGTGTAACAAATGGTGAATTCAGTTTTGAATTTGTTGTGCCGCTCGATATATCCTATCAATTTGGGAAGGGAAGAATCTCGTATTATGCTGACAATGGCGAGGAAGATGCTGCAGGTTTTTTTGAGGATTTTTATTTAGGCGGATTGGATACAACTGCTCAATTAGATTCCGAAGGTCCGGAGTTGGCGCTTTACCTTAATGATGAAAGTTTCGTGAATGGGGGTATGACAAATGAACGTCCTGAGATATATGCAGTGCTTTCAGATTCTTCGGGAATTAATACGGTTGGAAGAGGTATTGGACATGATATCTTGGCCATTTTAGATGGAGATGTGAATAATGCCATAGTATTAAATGAGTATTATACGGCAGATGTGAATAGTTTTCAGAAAGGAAGTTTGAGGTTTGCCCTCAATGATTTAAAAGAAGGCAGTCATACATTAACCCTAAGGGCTTGGGATGTTTACAATAATCCATCTGAAACAACCATAGACTTTATAGTTGCGGACTCTGAAGACCTTACTTTGAGGTATGTTTTAAACTATCCCAATCCATTTACCACTTATACTGAATTTCAATTTGAACACAATAGAGCAAATCAGCCATTGGAAGTACTCATTCAAGTGTTTACTGTTTCTGGCAAAATGGTAAAAACCATTCAAAGAGAAATTGTACCACAGGGAAATAGAGTAACCGGAATTAGTTGGGATGGCCTCGATGATTATGGAGATCGAATTGGAAAAGGTGTCTATATGTATAAGCTCAGTGTACGGTCTAAATTAGATCAATCACAGGCCCAAGAATACCAGAAGCTTGTAATTCTGCGTTAGGCTAGTCGTTAAACTTTATATTTGCAATAATTTTGAAACATAATAATATGAAAATGAGGTTTTTGCCTCTTGTTCTTCTGGCAATGTCATCCACTTTAGTGGCGCAAACAGAGGATTATAATGTAATTACAACTGCGGTTCCTTTTCTCATTATATCTCCAGATAGCCGCTCTGGCGGTATGGGTGATGTTGGGGTTAGTACGTCTGCGGATAACAATTCGATACATTGGAATG
>CALCFH010000242.1 GCA_937900215.1 uncultured Cryomorphaceae bacterium | reverse complement strand
AATCTCAAATTATTAGTTATGAGACATGCTATACTCCTTATTCTTTTTTCATTTCTTTCTATTAACCTACAAGCACAAAAAAAGCAGGAACCAAAATATGTAGAGGATGCTAGAAAATCTTTCAACGCTGGCCGCTATTTCGAGGCTTCCACTAAGATGGAGAAAGCGTACACAAAAATGGGAGCCAAAGCCCCAATCAAAGATAGAGGTGAAATCTCATTTCTCGTTGCGGAATCTTACAGAATGACGGAAAGATTTGCAAAAGCCAGCGAATGGTATTCTAAATCAATTGAACTTAAATATTTTCAGTATAAGCCAGAAGTATATTTCTTCAAAGGAGAAATGCAGCGAATGGCAAAGGATTTTAAAGGTGCCCTCAAGTCTTATGAAACCTACAGACCTTTAGCGTCAAAATCAATGTTACCGAAGGTAGAGCAGGCCATAGCCTCGTGCAGGGAATATGAAGATTTTGATCAGTTAGAGTCGCGTTATAAAATTGAAAATCAATCAAAAATCAATTCGAAGCAATACGATATGGCTCCTTACAGTATTCCTGTTGGAAAGGGAGCGGTGGTCTATTTCGGCTCTAGTAGGGAAGAAAGTGTAGGAACAGATAGAGATCCTATTACTGGTGAAAAATACATGGATATATACATGGTAAAATATGACGAAAAAGGTGATCCTACAGCAGTTAAAAATATAGACTCAAAAGGTGTAGTTAATACAACACAGAATGAAGGTACCGTATGCTTTGACTCAAAGAAAAAAACCATATACTTTACAAGATGTCCAAATGCAAAGAAAAAAAATCTAGGTTGTGATATTTGGTCGGCAACTGTTAGTGGAAAGCCAGATGACATGGAAGTTGAATTTGAGGAGCCGGTTAAACTTTCTCTAAAATCCGATGATAGCATTTCTGTTGGCCATCCTTGCCTAATTAATGATGAATACCTTGTTTTTGCTTCGGACATGAAAGAAAGTAATGGGGTAAAGAGTTATGGGGGAAGAGATTTGTGGTATGTAAAGTATGATAAGAAGAACAAAGTATGGGACTCAATTCCAAAAAATCTTGGCCCTGAGGTAAACTCGTTTGGTAATGAGTTGTTTCCTTCTTACAACGCAAAATCAGGAATTTTATATTTTGCGAGCGATGGTCACAGTGGGATTGGTGGACTGGATATATTTAAAGTTGCTCGAAAAAGTAAAGATTTTGTTTGGGGCGAAAGAAAAAATCTTGGTCACCCTTTTAACTCAGAGGCGAATGACTATGCTATAACCGTGATAGAATATTTAGTTAAGAAAGACGACTCCTTGTTCAAATTCAAGGAAAAATTTGGTTTTTTCACTTCAGAACGTAAGTCTGCGGAATTCACTCCAGATATTTGGAGGTTTAACATTGAACCATTAGAGTACTCCCTGCGGGTGGTGGTCTACGAATTAGGCAATAAATCCAAGAAAATTGACGGTGCTAAAGTTGACATTACCGTGAGCGATGGTGAGAAATGGGATGGTGTTACGGATAAATCAGGAAAAACAGAAAAATGGGAGCTGAGGAAAGATAAAAAAAGATATATATTAGGGGGTAAAGAATATACAATTAAAGCTTCCAAGGCTCGATATATTTCACCTGCTATTGCTACCAAGATTTCTACCATTAACGAAGACGAAGGCCCAGATTTTTATTTAGAAATCCCGCTTATTCCAATTGAAATACGTACTCCTGAAGTTCGTTATCCCCTCGATCAGTGGTCCTTCATTGACGATGTTACTTGTCGTTCATACGATTCCCTTCAATTTTTAGTGAATTTAATGAAGCAAAACCCAACCATTTGCATTGAATTATTTTCTCATACCGATGCTCGGGATACAGATATCCATAACAATGCGCTTTCTCAAAATAGAGCGAATGCGGTGTATACCCATTTGGTTGATTCCGCTAAAATTGAAGCCGATAGAATTAAGCCAATTGGCATGGGGGAGAGAGAGCCAGCCATCATTGAAATTAATGGAACTAAACAAAAGTTAGATGAAGCTTATATAAATCAATTTAAGGAGTCTAATAAAAATGAGTTTGAACGTCTGCACCAAATAAACAGAAGAACAACTGTTAAGGTTATCATGGAACCAGGTACTGAGAACCCGGCAGAATATCCAACATACAAAGTTCCTGTTGACCCAAGCTTCAGAAAATTTACTAGTCCATTACCAAGGTAAAAAAAAGTCGCGATTAGCGCCTTTTTTTGTATCTTAGGATGTGCGCGAGAAAGAGGAGAGGATTCAATATATCTGGGCAAATAGACTTTTAAAAACATCCGTTTTTAAAAGTACAGAAAATCAATCAGTAGAAATTATTAGTTGGGGTGTACACAACATATTAGCCAATGGTCCTGATTTCAAGTATGCCGCTATTAGATTCTTGGGATTAATTTGGCATGGTCAC
>CALCFH010000241.1 GCA_937900215.1 uncultured Cryomorphaceae bacterium | reverse complement strand
CCTCGATATACATCGATAGCTGTACCCATAATATCTACAAAAACACAGGATTTTATAGTTACAAACTCAGCATTATACCTTCCAGCATCGTCATTCTCGGAATTAAGTGCTACGCCCAAACCCGAAAAATCTTTAAACCAACTGTTCAAAACAGTTATAGAATCGGCAAAAGTTCCCTTATCTGCGTAAATACCAGCAAATCTGCTTTCTTTAAAATCAGAGAATCTACAATCCTCTACCCTCAATCTGTACTGCTTGAGCATAGGCGCTTTGGCCTGAATACCAAAAGATGCATTTGCACTTTCGTTCCTTCCCTTTAACCAAATACCCTTTATAGAAAGCTTCGCACCATTTTGAATTTGAAAAAGACAGCTGCCTTTAAAATTATCTGCAGGTTGAAAGATCGAATAAGCTCCCATTTTCTTAGATAGGATCACCAGATCTTTATCTATGATTATTGGCTGTTCTAGAGTATAGGTTGCTGTTTCATCTATCCAAATAGTGTCTCCTCCTTCTGATGCAATGATTTCATCTAGAACTGTTTTTAAGTTGGATGGAGACAAATGCAAAACTTTTGCTCGGTAAGAAGATGTGGCTTCTTTCTCCTTTGACAGCATCCAAGTCGGACCTGTTTGTTCTTTGTGTATCGGAATTTCTGGACTAAAACGATTTTCAAATCCAAATAAATTCTCATTTGAATTTTGAGGAATCAGATTCTCATTTACAAAACCTGCCAGTGAGATACCCTTTGTATTGCTTACATTATTGCTAAATTCTATTCCAGAAACATCTACAAGAAATTCAGGCATCCAGTCAGCAGAATCGCTATAAATTAGGTTGTCGTTGAATTTAGAATGTAGAGGTACTGCAGTCCTTTCATTATCGCTGCCTATTCCAAAGGCTATCTGTTTGCAATTGACGAACACATTCTTCTCTATGTGCACCTCTTTCACTTGGTGATATCTATTTATGGCCGAATTGGGTACGCCATTCATCACCGCAATAGCCGCAAAAAATCGTTCACCTTTTAACTGACTGAAATAGTTATTAAAAATTCTATGTCCGGCATTGATAACTCTAATTCCTCCTGTTGCGGCTTTATTGTTGCCAATAAAATAATTTTCAGATACTATATTGCCATTTCCGTGACGCATAGCCAAGACTCCTTCGCACTCAAAAAAAACATTGCCTTTAATAGTGTTCTCACTGCTTTTAATAGATACAATCTCTACTTCTCCACTGCATTTATCGAAGTAATTGTGCAGTAAAGTAGCTTTCCCTGGCTTTAGAGAATGTGCTGAACTACCTATTCGGATGGTTTCTCCTCCATTGGATCCCATTCTTGGCTTGGGTGCAAAATAATTTGAGTCAATAAGGTTGAAATTATTAATGCTCTCTTCATTATCTAAATCCATTATTAGAGTTGTACCCAAATTGAGCTTTGATCCAACATAATTGTGATCAAACCGATTGTGATTGCCCGCCATTACAACCCAATGGTCGCTTAAAATTCTATCGGCATTTGAATAATCTGAAATGGCGCATTGAGTTACTCTGAAATGGTTGGCGGTTTCATTGCCATTTTCTTTTTTAAAAGAAATAATAGGGGTCTCTTCTGTTGCTCCTTTTTCAAAATGCATTCCGTATAATACCCCATACGAACCAGAGAGATAAACCTTAGAATTCCCCAAAAAGCGGGTCTTCGCTGGATGTGAAACATATAAGACTACGGGTTGATTTTCTTTTCCATTTGCATGAAAATGGAGGCTTACATCTCTGTATTCTCCCTCCGGTATAAAAAGTGTATCGCCGCCCTGAGCTTCGAGTAGCTGAGCATTCAAATTCTCTATTGAAAAATTTGAACTTTCATCTTTGCATTGGATAAGGCCCATTGCCAATAGAAACATCATGCTAAAGGACAAAAACTGAAAGCGATTTTTGCGGAATGAAATGGAGAGTAAAGTAGTGATGGTGCGTTTGGTTTAAATTCTATGGATTCTGCTAAATCAAGCTGTAGAATAAATCTAAAAGGCTAGATTAACTGCGTTATTTCTTGGGTGGATATTCTATTTCTTTCCCTTGTGGAATACCTCTAGTTGAAAATATTTTACAACAGAACGACAGTTTTCATCTTTAGATTGAAGGTAATTACCAACGGTAAAGTAGTTTTCGAAATACCACTGACTTACGCTCATATCATTTAAAACAATCGGTTTTTCATCGTTGATGAAAATGCTAAGCTTCCCCTTCTTTACTTCAATTTTAATTTTCACCTTCTCGAAGCCTACTTTTTCTCTAGAGTAAATACCATCATCCTCTTCCCACGAGTCTTTGGAAAGCAAGGCATCGCCCACCGTAGATTTATCTTTCAAAACCCGACGTGTAATCCGCAATGATTCGTCCTGCCAATAGATCTTTAAAAAAGGCATACTCACCGATTTCTCTAATCCCAATTCTTTGTTTTGCTTTTCAGTTGTTTTGCCATCTATTTGAATCAGGAGTGTTCGATGAAATTTACCGTTCTCATCCTTCGACATTTCCGTTACTTGAAATTCAGTGGTAAGAATGCCGCCTTGCTTTAAGGTCCAATTCACATCGTTACTCCCTTCTTGCATTTGTTCTCGCAAGGTGTTTCTCGTATACTTTGAACTGGATGTGCCTTCTGAAGGGTAGGCTTCCATGATTAAAGAACCATCTAATGAATCCAATCGAAAAAAGGGCTTAACAAATCGGTCATTCTGAAAATTAGATAGTTTCCAATCGGATGCTTTGTAACCCGTTGGCAATTCGAGTTTCCAATTAGTTAAATCAATGCTTGCGCTTTTCTCTTGTGCAAAAACAAGAGTTAAACAAAAGCAAAACAGTGCGGTGGTTAAAATTCTCATATTAATGACTTACTTCTAATTCATAGTATTTCACATAGGCGAAAGAGCCTTCATCTCTCGATTGGAAATAATTTCCAGCTTTGAAATAATTCTCGAAAACACCCCATCTTTCCATATCTACCCCTTCGTAGGTGAATGTTTCTTTATCGTTTAGGGTGATGGTCATTTTGCCTTTTATGACAACTACTTCCAATGTGAATTTCTTAGTACCCACAACCTCCTTGAAGTTTCTTCCTTTGTCATCGCCCCAAGCTTTGTCGTGAAGGATTTCTTCATCTGTGGCGTTGATATCTTTTAACACCTTCGTTTTCACTCGAATTCTTCCTTCATCCCAGTAGATCTTTAAAATGGGTGGTGCATTGTTGTCGTCTTCTCCAATGAGATCTCGCTGTTCATTGGTTAAGCGGCCATGGATCTGCATTATGATCACCCTGTGATAATCGCCCACACTATTCTGACTGACTTTGGGAACAGAAAGAGTACCTCGCATTCTTCCACCTTGCTCAAAAGTCCAATTCACTTTATTGTCTCCAGGAACCATCTGTTCGCGGAGTTCACTTCTTGAATATTTAGTATTTCGGGTAGTTCCAGCAGGATAGGCGTAAAAAACAAGTGCCCCATCGGTAGAGTCGCGATAGAAAAAAGGTTTAAGTACGGGATTGTTCTCAAAATCCAAAATCTCAGGCGGACCTACTTCAGTAGGTTTTCCTTCTGGAATGGTTATTTTCCAGTGGTTGAGATCTATGTTCTGTGCAGATAAAACAGAAAATGTACAGACGCTTAACAAAAGCATTTTTTTAATCATGACTCACCGTTAGATTATAGTATTTAACTCGGGCAAAAGCCCCTTGATCCGTTGTTCCTAAGTAATTTCCAGCCTTGAAATAGTTCTCGAAAACGCCCCATTTTCTCATATGAACATTGTCATATATAAAAATTTCACTGTCGTCTAAGCTTACGGTCATTCTGCCTTCAGTAACAATTACTTCTAGAGTAAAACTGTCAGTACCAACCGTGCGAGAGAAAAAACGACCGTTATCATCTTCCCATGCATCCGTTTGAAGAATCTCTAAGTATGAATCGGTTGTATCCTTCAACTCTTTGGTTCGAACGTAAACTCGGTTGTCTTGCCAGTAGATTTTAAGCACAGGCGGTGCATTGTTATCGCTTGCACCAATCTGAATTCTCTGCTGATCGCTTAACCGACCATGTATTTGCATAATGATTGTTCTATGAAAATCTCCGTCCTCATTGCGTGAAATTTCTGGAACCGCTAGCGTACCACGCATCCTTCCACCTTCAGCGAAAGTCCAATTCACAGAATTACTTCCAGGCACCATTTGCTCCCTCAATTCAGTTCTTGAATACGACGTATTGGTTGTAGTTATGCCTGGATAGGTGTAAAAAACCAATGAGCCATCTGAAGAATCATTGTACATAAAAGGCTGTAGTATTGAATTCGTGGCATAATTCAATATTGCAGGCGGACTAAACTCTAGTGGATTGCCATCGGGTCTTGGAATTGGAAGAGTAACCTTCCAATTATTTAAGTCTATGTTGGGCAGTTTAACACCAGGCGGAACAACTACCACGGGTGGGGTAATTGGTGTACTGGGCTTAGGTCTGTCTGGAAGTTCTTTTTCACAACTAAGCAAGACCAGGGAGGAAAAAGCACACAACAGATATTTAGAGGCCATTGAAAAAAAATTCCATTCATTCATATGATCCATCCTTAGTTTGCCTCAATGGTAAAATCATCCAAAAAAGTCTCGGACTCTTCTGTAACTGGGTCACCGTTCAAAGTGTAATCGTTTGTAATAAACAATACAATTTCTGTGCTTGAACCGCTATTGAAAGACAATGTAGCTTCAGTCCAAACATCGGTATCATGCCCTGTAGAAGCATCAAAATCTACTGACTGAATAATAGAGCTTGGATTTCCAATATTGGATGCATTGTTGAAGGGAGCATTGTAAACCGCAAAGGTTACCGTTGAACCCACATTTGCATCTTTATTGCGAATCCAACCACTGATTTTATAATTCTTGTTGGGCTCAACCACAATCGCTTGATAGAGCCATCTTCTTGGTTCCGAGGTGTTTTCTAGTGTTGGAAGTTTTCCCGAATAGGCTCCCGTTCTGGCTGTGGTAGACGTTTGAAGAATGTAATCTGATAGTCCAAAAAATACATCCGCGTCTGCTTCTAAATCTGCGTTACGCCATGCAATTCTATTGTCGTCTCGAACGGCTTCATCATCAAAACTCGGATTGGTAATAAGAGAAGATGTGGGCTCTACGATCTGAATATCCATTGAAGTCATATCAGACCCCCCTTGAATATTGTTGGCAGTAAGGCTAACTGTATAGGTGTTTTCAGCAGAAAAAGTATGGGCAGGAGAGACTTGGGTTGATGTACTCCCATCTCCAAAATTCCAGATATAACTATCTGCATTAACTGAATTATTTGTGAATTGTATGGTGAAATAATCAGCTGTATCTGCTTCGTAACTAAAGGCTGCCGAAGCAGGAATAGGACCAGAACCCAGATCTATGGAAAAATCATCTAGTCTTGTTTCTACTGATCCATCATTAAAAAAGTATAAAGCCACTTCGGTGTTGTTACCCGAATAAAACGAAAAGACTTCTTTAACAAACAAACCTGGATTAGACTGATCATTTACCGTCTTGGAACCCAAAGTAGAAGCCAATGCCTGCGCATGTGATGTAACCGGTCCGTCTAAAACGGAGACAGTTAAAAAACCGGGCTGAATATCCAACATGGTGTAGTAGAAGGAAACCTCATACAGCGTGTTTTCAGTAACGGTTAATAATTGGTATCCGATACGTTTATCACTAGGATCTCCAGATAGCTTAGCAGCCTGAAGCCCTCCGTTTACTGGGCTGTTGGTGATTTGAATAACTCCACCCAAATCGCTATTTCTCCAAGATTCTCTTCCATCTCCTAGGCCTCCGCTCAGCTGCCCATCTTCAAAACCCGCCTCAAGAATAGGTGGAACAAATGCTAGAGGCTCCGTAATGGTCACTTCCAACTCATAGGTACTTGTTGCATTTAGCTTATCGCTTACAGTAAGTTTTACCAAATACGTTCCTTCTGCAGAAAAAGTATGTACAGGCTCTAATTCTATTGACGAAGTACCATCGCTAAAATCCCATATATAATCAGTGGCACTTGTAGATGCATTAGTGAATGTCACCTCCAAATAATTACTCGGAGAAAGTTGAGCGTATGAAAAAAGTGCATTGGGCGGTGTTAAATCTGGAATAGAGCCAACACCCGGCAATTCTTTCTTACAAGCTAAAATTGAGCTTAGAATGATCACCGAAAAAATCAAATAATTTCCGAAGGGTAGCCATTGCTTTCTTTTCATTGTGCTATTCATATCCATGCCATTCATTCACAGTTAACTGTGCATTTATTTAAATTAATTGTAACCTGGGTTTTGGACTAACCTTCCACCACTTACATTCATCTCTCTTTGAGGAATAGGCAGCAATAGGTCTGTTGAAGTAAAGTTGTAGCCTTCTGTTGCTGCAAAGTTTCCAAGCACGGAGAGTGCTTGTCCTGTGCGTATTAAATCATGAAGTCTATGATTCTCAAAGGCCAATTCAAATCTCCTTTCATTTAAAAGCATATCGAGGGTAATTTCAGCGCTTCCGTCGGTTGCTAGCGTGCTGAGTCTAACTCTTTGTCTCACTGCATTGAAAGCTGCAATGGCATCGAGATTCTGCGTTTTCAACTGGCCCGCCATTTTTGCCTCTACATAAAGAAGATAGATATCGGCTAGGCGTAATACAATCCAGTCGTTTCCACAAAGTCTTGCATTTGCGCTTGAGCTTAAATATTTACCTACTTCAAGGAAGTTAACTGGGTTCTGTAATACCCCATTGCGCACGCTGTCTTGCGGATTCATTCGAGCAAGAAAATCATTGGTTAAATAATTCAATCCACTGCGCACACCACCTGCGGTCATTTCAAAGGAGAAATCTTGACTTTCGTTTATATCGTCGTTTAGATAAGGGATTGCAAATAAAATCTCATCATTCCCTTCGTTGTAAAAAACGTCTCTGTAATCGTCTTCCAATGAATATTCTCCGCTACTGAGAATGCTAGACAATAGCATCTCGGCTTGAGAGTAGTTTGCCCTATTTAGAAAAACTTTGGCCAATAATCCTTTGGCTGCGCCTGAAGTAGCTCTACCAAATTCAAGGGCTCCTTTTGGTGGTAAAAGCTCAGCTGCATCTTGTAAATCGGCAGTAATAAAGTCAAGTACGAGATCAACAGGATCTCTTTCAAAGAACTCTGATTCTGTAATTCCAATAACCTTATCAATAATCGGAATATCGCCATAAGCGCGCACAAGATTAAAATGAGCTAGCGCCCTACTGAACTTTGCCTCTCCTTCTAATTGATCCCTAAAGGATCCTGAAGGAACTACGTCTAGATTCTCAATGACCCTATTAGCCCTAAAGATCACATTGTAATTCACTGTCCAATAAATAGCTACTTGCTGATTGGTTGGTGTAATCGAAAAGCTTTCAAATTGAGCCCAGTCTCCTTCGCTTGCTTTTGTACGGGTATTGTCCGATCTCATTTCAGTTATAGCAAATTCACGAAGGGGTACATTCTGTAATCCATCATAAATGGCTATGGTGGCTAATTCAACTTCTTCAGGTGTAGAATAGAATTCGTTGCTGCCGATTTCAGAAATAGGGTCTAGATCAAGCACCTCTTTCTTGCATCCGAAGAACAAAGAAGTGAATCCCAATACGACTAGTAGATTTTTCATAATTTCTTAAAAATCAAGATTTACACCCAATGAATATGAACGGTAGATAGGCGCTGGCCCTCTTTGATAGCCGTATGTAAGAGGATTGCCTAAGCCCTGGTCTATTCCTTCTGGATTATAGCCTTCATAGTCGCTCGCCATAATGTAAATAAGGTTTTGACCAGAGAAATAGAATCGAAGACGCTGAATACCAAGTTTAGAAATTTTATTGATGGGAAGAGAATAACCGAAGTTTAGATTCCGCAGTGCCACATAGGAAGCGTCTTGAATATCATCACTCGTAAAAATGCGTTCGCGAACCAAGTTGCCATCCTTAAATTCAGGAATGAAGTCTTGGCTACCGGCAAACTCATTTTTTATATACTGAGAAGAAATATTTCGAACCTCTGCCCCATGAGAACCTTGGAACATTACTGAAAAATCAAAGTTCTTGTATTTCAAATCGTTCGTAAAACTCCACACTAGATCTGGATAGGGAGACCCAAGTAATGTTCTATCATCCGTATCTATAACACCATCTCCATTCAAATCTCTTACATAGATATCCTGTGACTGTGCATTAATAGGATAGAAGGGATCTTCAATAAATTCAATAGGAATCTCTCTATCCACAACATAACCGTAAAAAGAAGAAATAGGATTGCCTTCTTGTGCTATCCATTCTGTGGGCCTTTTATCGTCTACTATGCTTATGAGTCCGTTTGCTCCAGCTAAATCTACAAGCGTGTTCTTATTGTGGGTCATTATTACTGTAGAAGTCCATGAGAAATTACGCGTTGTATAATTGCGAGTCATGATCTCTAACTCTGCTCCTTCATTTCTAACTTCTCCTTTGTTTACCAAGGCTGTCTGAAAACCAGTAACAGAAGGGATTGGTACATTCAACAACAAATTGTTGCTTGTTCTTCTGTAATAATCAACGGATATATTGAGTTTCTCTCCGAAAAGCGAGGCATCGATACCTGGATTGAACTCAATGAGTTTTTCCCATTGTAGATTGGGGTTTTCTATGTTAATGGCATTGTATCCTATAGATCCAAAGCCTGTACCAACAGGGGCTATAAGTCCTAGGTGATCATACTCTCCTATTCCATTATTGTTACCGGTTACACCATAGCTGGCACGAATCTTTACATTGTTAAAGACTGTGTTCTCAGGAAAAAACTTCTCTTTGGTTAGAACCCATCCCGCCGAAGCCGCTGGAAACCATCCGAACTTAGAATCGGGTCCAAATTTTGAGCTCCCATCTGTTCTAATACTAAAAGAGGCCAAATAGCGATCTTTGAAATCATAATTTATTCGGCCGAGATAGGATATCAAAACTTCATCGAAACGAACCATTGAACCACCCGTTAAATTGGCAGCAGGAATGGTTTGAATTAGATCATTGGTGAATCCGGCCGACTCTAAATTGGTTATCTCAGTATTCCACTCCTCATATGCAAAACCCGCAACTGCATTGAATGTATGTCCACCCGTATTTTTTTTAATATTGACTGTACTTTCACTTACATAGTGCCAATTTATTTGACTACTTCTGGACGATTCTGTGTCTAATTCTTCATTTCTAGACGCATCTATTCCTACCCAAGTGGTGTTTTTCGTAAATCGAAAATCTCCACCAAAGGTTTGTTGTACATAGATATTATCTGTTAAGTCAAACTTTAAAAAGGTATTGGCATACACCTTAGTCTGGCTCTTTCTTCGATCGCGTTCAACCACCTTTGCCAATGGATTTTGATTGGATGTAGAACTAATATCCGTACCCGAAGATCCTGGGTCTGGTTGGTCTAAGACTAAATCGTAATCGTCGAACATCCTTTCCATGGCATAGTCGCCAATTTGCGCATTGGCCCATTGACCGTTATCGCGGAATCTGTTGACAAATCGAATATTATCTTCATCTAAATAAAGAGGTAGCCAAGGGTTTTGGCGGATGGCATCATGCACCCCTATTGGAAACCGTTTCTGTTGTACAGTAGATGGATTGATATTCACACCAAATTGCAGGCGCTCTCTCAGCTTGGTGGTGATATTTATTCTAAAATTGAGCTTCTCAAAATTGTCTGTTAGAAGCACGCCTTGATCATTGAGGTAGCTCAATGAGGTTTGGAACTTCGTGTTCTTTGTGCCCCCTTTGGCTGAAATAGCATGGCTGGTTATCATTCCACCGTCGAACATCACATCCTCCCAATCGGTATAGGTACCTAATCGTTCTACATACAATAGCTTATCCGTGAGCTCTCCTCCATTGTTGGCTCGAACATAATCAGACCAAGCCTGGGGGGTAGTAAGTATATCG
>CALCFH010000240.1 GCA_937900215.1 uncultured Cryomorphaceae bacterium | reverse complement strand
AGATAGATGCTTTGGGTGGTTATTCTGGTATTGTATCAGACAAGACCATGATACAGTTTAGAATGCTTAACCTATCAAAAGGTCCGGCCATGTGGTCGCCAAGAACACAGAATGACCGATGGAGATTTTCAGAGGAGTGGAGGTTAAGCCTAGAACAGATTCCATTGCTCGACTTTTATCAAGATATGGTTGTAGATCTCTATCTCGAACACGGAAAGTTAAGGGGGGTTGTTGGGGGTAGTGGTCAAGTTTTTAAGAGCAAAACCGTTATTCTGACAAGCGGTACATTTTTGAATGGCATTATTCATATTGGGGAAAGACAAATGGGAGGCGGCCGAGCGGGTGAAAAGGCTTCTCATGGAATTACGGAATGCTTGAATAAACTGGGTTTTGATTCGGGAAGAATGAAAACGGGTACGCCACCACGAATTGATGGAAGAAGTTTAGATTATTCGAAGTTTGAAGAGCAGAAAGGCGATGAGACTATTCAAAGATTTAGCTTTACCAAAACCCCTCTTCCGCAATATCAGCGCAGTTGTTGGATAGCCCACACCAATGAGCAGGTTCACGATTTACTCAGAACAGGCTTCGATAGATCTCCGATGTTTAATGGAAGAATTAGAGGCCTAGGACCTCGATATTGTCCAAGTATAGAAGATAAAATTGATCGTTTTGCAGATAAATCAGGTCATCAGCTCTTCATTGAACCTGAAGGGTGGAATACAATTGAAATCTATTTGAATGGATTCTCAACCAGTTTGCCAGAAGAGGTACAACAAGAGGCCTTGAGGAAGATAAGTGGATTTGAGAAGGCAAAGTTCTTTAGACCAGGTTATGCAATAGAATACGATTATTTTCCACCCACTCAGTTGAGCCACTCTTTAGAAACAAAAAAGGTAGAAGGTCTGTTTTTTGCCGGACAAATCAATGGCACAACAGGCTATGAAGAGGCGGCAGGACAAGGCTTAATGGCGGGAATCAATGCTGCACGCAAAGTGAAGGGAGAGTCGCCTATCGTTCTGAATCGAGATGAGGCCTATATAGGAGTGCTAATCGATGATTTAATTTCTAAGGGTACAGAAGAGCCTTATCGAATGTTTACATCAAGGGCAGAATACCGCATTTTGTTGAGACAAGACAACGCAGACCAAAGACTAACTCCTTTGGGGCATTCTATCGGATTGGCGTCGGAAGAGCGCTTGCTTAACTTGAGAGTTAAGGAAGAAAAAGTGGCGTCTCTGAGAAAGGCATGGGAGACTAGTAGTGTAAGTCCAGAAGAATTGAACCCAGTGCTTGAATTGGCGGAAACGGCAGAGGTTAATCAAAGGGCAAAAGCCATAAAATACCTTTTTCGTCCACAGTTATCAATAAAACAGCTGTTAGAAGTAGAGTCTCTGCGTAAGATAACAGAAGAAATTACTTCCGATCTGGAGTGTCTAGAGCAATTTGAAATTGGAGTGAAGTACGAAGGTTATATTGAAAGAGAAAGAGAAAATGCCAAAAAGCTTCATCGTTTAGAAGGAATACAGATTCCGAAAGGTTTTGACTATTTTCCTTTGAACTCTTTGAGCTTGGAAGCGAGACATAAGTTAGATAGTCAAAGGCCAGAAACAATAGGTCAGGCATCTAGAATCAGTGGGGTTTCTCCTTCTGATGTACAGGTGCTGTTGGTTTTTATGGGTAGATAAGAATAGCGAAGAATGAAAAGTGAAAATCAGTGCCCGGTTTGCGGGAAAGTGCAACTTGATAAAGTGTTCGATGTACTAGACTTTAGAGGAAGTAATGAAAGCTTCAGTTTGCTGCGCTGCAATGAATGCAGTTTTGTGCTTACGAGTCCAAGACCGTTAGACAATGAGCTAGGAAAATACTACCCAAAGAGCACGTATGTATCTCATAATGAAAAGCCTACAGGTGTTTTCGACCGTATTTACTTTCAAGTCCAAAAGGCAAACCTAAAGGATAAACTAAAAAAGATTCTCCGTCATTCTAAAACAGGTGCATTATTGGATTACGGATGTGGTTCGGGTTCCTTTTTGGGTTTTATGCAACAGAATGGTTGGAAGGTGGAAGGAGTAGAGCTGTCAAAAGAAGCCGCTGAAATTGCTCGGAAGCGAACGGATTCGGCTATTTGGAGTCCAGATGAGTTTGAGATTCAGCCGAATAAATATGATGTTATTAGTCTTTGGCACGTTCTAGAACATCTTCCTGACTTTGAAAGAGTGGTGGAAAAATTGAAGGCAAGCCTCAAGCCAGGTGGTGTTTTGCTCATTGCCGTTCCAAATCATAAATCCTATGATGCGCACTATTTCGGGAAAAATTGGGCGGCATGGGATGTTCCCATCCATCTATGGCATTTTAATCGAGAAGTGATGATGCAATTGGCGAAAAATTGGAACATGAATTTCGAGGAAACACTTCCCATGCCTTTCGATGCTTTTTATGTAAGTATGCTGTCGGCTCAAAATAAAAAGAAAAAATTGTGGTTTTTGAAGGGCGCATTAAGGGGCTTAATTTCAAATGTGAAGGCAAAAAGCAATAAAGAAGCGTCCAGTCTTATATACATCCTGAAAAAGGTCGTTTAGATGCTTTTTGAGCGACTTTCGGCCCTCGCAGCACCCAAGGGTCTTCTCGGTGGAGAAAATGGAAAAGAGGGTTGTTTGGCGAGCTTGTTTTTTGTGCGCCTAGTCCTTCATTTTGTAGGTTCGCATCAATTCTGTGCTCAGCGCGAACAAAACCGGCTTGGGATTGAGATTTCTTCCAATTTCATAATAGGCCAAATCCAAGGCAGCCAACATTCTATTTAAACGCTTTGGATTGAAGAGTCTGGAAAAGCCCTCCATTCTGAACTCTACTTTTTGAAATGAGGGATGACTGAATCCGTTTGAGAGTACGCGCTCATTTAAACTTTCTTTGAAAAGAAAGCTAGAAAAGCGAATAAATCCTTGTAGCCCTTCACGACTCAAACGAGACATATCATTGATCCAAGGTACAATTTCTAAAAGGCGAGCATTGTAACACATTCTGCTCCATTTCACGAATTCAGTGGCGAACTCTTCAAGTGAAACATCGGTATGTGCCAAGCGATACGCTCGGGCCACATCGCCCTCACAAAAGCGACTTGCAAGCTGTGCCATTTCTGTTTGAACGGAATATCTAGCTTGGAGATAAGCAGCTATTTCTTCTTCTTGTAGGGTGGGTAAATGAATTTCCTGACAACGACTTAAAATGGTAGAAAGCATTTTTTCAGTAGATCGTACAATAAGAATGAAAACAGTTCCAGGCTCTGGTTCTTCAATTATTTTTAGGAGTTTATTTGCTGCAGCAGAATTCAAGCGTTCGGCCATCCAAATGATGACAATTTTCCACGGACTATTAAACGTTTTTAATTGAGTTTTGTGGAGGATATTTTCAGCCTCTTTTGTAGAGATAATAGGCTGTTTTTTGCTGTCACCCAGTTCTGTTAACCAATCAGTTAAATCAAAATAGGGACGATCTAAGCACAAATGGCGCCATTCGGATAAGAATGAATCTGAAGTTGGATTTTTATTATCATCGTTGATTACTGGAAATGAAAAATGCACATCTGGATGTGCGAGTTTCGATATTTGGAGACAGCTTGAGCATTTTCCACAAGAATCGCTTTCATTGCGGTCTGTACATTGCAGATAACGTGCATAGGCCCAGGCCAAAGCAAAGCCACCACCAACTAAATGCTCCCGTATCAAGACAGCATGCGCAATTCGGCCTTCGTTGGCGGATTTGTGCATTTGTTTTTTAATGAAATCTTGGCCAATTACATCTTTATAGAACATGCTACAAATTTGAACTATTCCCGCATTCAAATCCCATAAATTTGAAGACAAATAATGCATATGATTACGATAGACCAAATATCCTTAAAAGACAAGAGAGTCCTTGTCCGTGTAGATTTCAATGTTCCGCTCAATGATGCCTTAGAAATTACAGATGACACGCGTATTGTCGCAACTCTTCCAACCATTGAAAAGATTTTGAGAGATGGGGGCTCTGCGGTGCTCATGTCTCATTTAGGCAGGCCGAAAGCCGGTCCTGAGAATACATTTTCCTTGCAGCACATTGTAAAGCATCTTTCTACTTGTTTAGGGCGAGAAGTTCAATTTGCATCAGATTGCATTGGAGAAGAAGCATTTAGAAGCTCATCCAACTTAAAGCCTGGCCAAGTCTTATTACTTGAGAACCTTCGTTTTTATACGCAGGAAGAAAATGGAGATAGAGACTTTGCGGCTAAACTGGCAAAACATGGCGATGTGTATGTAAATGACGCTTTTGGAACCGCCCACAGGGCTCACGCTTCAACAGCGATTATAGCAGAGTTTTTTCCCGGTCAAAAGGCCTTTGGCTACGTAATGGCGAAGGAAATCGAGAATGTTGGGAAGGTGTTGAATAGCGTAGAAAAGCCTGTCACAGCTATAATTGGTGGGGCCAAGGTGAGCAGTAAGCTCACCATTATAGAAAACCTTCTTCCAAAGGTTGATCACCTTATAATTGGGGGTGGAATGGCCTATACTTTCGCCAAGGCCAGAGGCGGAAAAATAGGATCTTCTTTGGTGGAAGATGATTTATTAGATAAAGCCAGTGAAATTTTGGTGAAGGCAAAGGCTCAATCAGTAGAAATACACCTACCAGTGGATAGCTTAAATGCAGATGCGTTTTCAAACGACGCCAATACAGAAGTAACAGATATCATGGCCATTAAAGACGGTTGGATGGGATTAGATGTGGGTCCTAAAACCTCGATATTATTTAGGGAAGTTATCTTAAAAAGCAAAGTGATTCTTTGGAATGGCCCCGTAGGCGTTTTTGAAATGCCACGCTTTTCGCAAGGCACTAAGGAGTTGGGTGCAGCTATAGTTGACGCAACAGAGAGCGGATCGTTTAGCTTGGTAGGTGGAGGAGATTCGGTAGCCGCCGCCAAGCAATTTAACTTAGACGAGAAGGTAAGTTATGTTTCTACAGGAGGAGGGGCTATGCTCGAATATCTGGAAGGAACTGTGCTTCCAGGAATAGCGGCAATTCTAGACTGAAATTGTATTGGGCATGGATTCTTGGGCGCTTTGGACTAAAAAGGCGCCCACTTTATTTAACAATGGAAGCATAAATGAATCTTCTATTTCAACCGAAGCCACCCAATGAAATTCGTCGTTAACATAAAAGAATAAACGTGCTAATAGGCAAAGAACAATGAACCATTTACCAGCGGAAAAAAGCGCTCCGCCTAGCCGATTTACTGTTTCTAATTGAGCGCCATGCGTAACTTTTGTTAACAGTCGGCCAGTGAGATTTAAGAAAATAAGGGTTGTAATGAACAAAAGGGCATAGCTGAGAACAGCCATTCCTGAACCCTCCTCACCTGTTCTTTCAACAAGCCATTGCGCTAGTACTTCTCTATATTTATGAGAGATGAAAAGTGCAATAACAATGGAAATGAACCCAATAAGCTCGCGAATTAGACCAGCTGTCCAACCTTTATAAAGACCAAATAGAAGGGGTGCAAGAAGAATATAGTCTATCATTAGTGGAAGCAAAAAGCAATTTAAAACTATGGATTACAAAGAAAGATGGGAACAATTGATACATACTTTAACAGAAAGATTTTCACAAGGTGAAGACCTTGATGTGAGCGGTGTATTGTTTTTAATAGGTGTACAAGAAAAGGGAAGCCTAGACACGAAGTTTAAGAAAGACCAAAAGATAGACTTACTTCACATTGCACTGTGTAGGGTGTTAGAACCATACGGTTTTTACAAGTATGAAGGCGTAGATGAAGAAGGATGGCCTCATTATTCATTAGTAGAAAAGTTGCCCGACTTAAAGTCTGGAGAACAGTCGATACTAATAAAACAAGCAATCTTACAATACTTTGAGGAAGGAGGATTCTTCGATTAATTGGAAAGTTCAACAACCGCCAACACTGGCGTCGTAGGGTTGAATGATGATTACCTTTTTGACTTCAACACCAGCTTCCAATCGAACAAAGCCACATCCAATCCAACTCAGTGGATTGCCTCTTTTTGCTTCCACCTTTAATACAGCCTTATTGTTGTACTCAAAGTGTACTTTGCCTTCAACATCGGTTACCCCTTCAAAATCAGGAATTGAATTTGGAACGTCTGCTTTTGCCTCTACAAATACATTTTGGGCGGGAGTACCATCTTCAAAAAGCACTTGAATTTCAAATGGATACTCTGTTACAATCTCTTTTTTACAAGAAGAAAAACAAAAGCTAAACAAGCAAAGGGCTAAAAGGGAGAAAAGTTTATTCATTATGCAGGGGGGCATCCGTTATCCGTATCAGAGAAAGGTTTAATAACAACCACTACTTCCAAATCATTTTGGTCAGATAGTTCGGCAAAAGCACAACCCTTCCAGCTACTTTTAGTGGCATCTATCCTTAAAAAGGAGGTGTATTTATACTCAAAACTCGCATAGCCAGCTATGTCTGTTCGGTTATAATAATTCACGGTACCATCTGAACCAATGGGCGCGTACAAACGAACATCTACATTCTGAACGGGAATTCCATTCGAATTGACTACCCGAACACGAAGGTTGTATGGCCCTAAAACTTCTTGCTCACAAGCTGTAAAAAGAAGAAGAAGTGAAAAAAACAGAAATACTTTCGAAAAGGATCGCATAGAGTAATGGTTTTGTGCCAAATTTGCTTAGCAAAAATAAGACTTTGAGGTCCAATGTACTTCAAAGATGAGAAGAATGATATTCTGCATGAAAGAACGTATAGAACTACTTAGTAAAGAGCTAAACGACTTTTCGTCCAAAGTATTGGATGAGATTGAAAATAAGCGCATTAGCTTGTTGGGCAAAAGAGGGGCAATCACCTTATTGTTTGAAGAGTTTAGAAGTGTTTCACCAGAGGAGAAGCGACTTTTAGGCAAAGTCCTCAACGAGTTAAAGAACAAGGCAGAAGCTAAAATCAAGGAACTCAAAGAGGAAGCAGCACAGAATATTGCCTCAGAATCGTCGGAAAAAATCGATTTAACTCGTCCGGCCTCTGAATCAATTCCAGCCACTAGGCATCCCGTCAGTCAAGTTATTGGAAGAATTACAGATATTTTTAGACGTGTTGGCTTCTCGCTTTCTGTTGGTCCAGAGATAGAAGACGATTGGCACAATTTCTCTGCTTTAAACTTTCCTGAAGAGCATCCAGCAAGAGATATGCAAGACACATTCTTTGTTTCCATGAATCCGGCCAAAGCCTTAAGAACGCACACCTCTTCGGTTCAAGTACGTGCAATGGAAACCCAAGGCCTTCCTATTCGAACCTTGTCTCCGGGCAGAGTATTCAGAAATGAAGCCATTTCTTCGCGTTCTCACTGCATATTTCATCAAGTAGAAGGGCTTTATATAGACAAGGGCGTTTCGTTTGCGGATATGAAACAAACGCTGCTGTATTTTGCGCAAGAATTATTTGGATCGGAAGTGAAAATCCGACTAAGGCCTTCTTACTTCCCCTTTACTGAGCCCAGTGCAGAAATGGATGTTTGGTGGGGATTGGAAACAGAATCGGATTACCGTATTACAAAGGGAACCGGTTGGTTGGAAATCTTGGGTTGCGGAATGGTAGATCCGCAAGTATTAGAGAACAATGGAATTGATTCAAAAGAATATTCTGGCTACGCTTTCGGAATTGGAATTGAAAGAATAGCTATGAACCTTTTTGGAGTATCTGATTTACGCTGGTTCTTCGAGAACGATATGCGATTCTTAAGGCAATTTAAATAGGGTAGACTCGATCTATCCAAGCTGCGAAATCACGATCTAGTTGACTAATGGTGTTTTCTTGATCCTTGGTGGTCAGGAGTATCTGTAGTTCAGTATAATCCCAACAAAGGCTGGGATGATGCTGAACTTCTTCGGCATGTTTAACCATTTTTTGAACAAATACAAAGGCATCTGAATAGCTTGTAAAAGAAAGGCGCGCAATCAGCGCGCCTTCTTCTTCTTCCCAACGCATTATTCTACGTGGCTGATTTTCAGAGTATTTGTCATACCCATTTCTTGTATTGGCATACTTGCAATTTTTACAACCAAATCGCCTTTTCTCACCACCCCTTTTTCAGAGACAATTTTCATAATGTTAGTAAAGCTTTCATCTGTGCTGCTTACATCATCGTAGAAGAAGCCACGAACGCCCCAGAGCAGGCTCAGCGTGTTTAAGATTGTTCGGTTGGCCGTAAACACGAGAATATTGGTTCGAGGCCTGTGCGAAGAGATTTTAAACGCGGTATAACCTGAATGAGTCATGGTGAGTATACCCGATGCTCCAATCTGATCTGCAATTTTACTGGCATTGTAACAGATAGAATCGGTTACAAAACGTTCGTTTCTATATCTGGGCGGATTCTCCGTTTTAACGCGTATTTCACTTGTTTCTTCAACGTGGGCTATGATCTTATTCATGGTTTGAATTACTTCAACAGGGTATTTTCCCACAGAAGTTTCTCCACTCAACATCAAAGCGTCTGCGCCGTCTAGTACAGAATTGGCAACATCGCTTACTTCAGCACGGGTTGGGGTCATACTCGTAATCATTGTTTCCATCATTTGGGTAGCAATAATTACAGGTTTGGCAGCTTTATGACTTTTATTTACAATCATTTTTTGAATTAAGGGCACGCCTTGCATTGGCACTTCAACGCCCAAATCGCCACGCGCTACCATTACACCATCTGTAGCTTCAATGATATTATCGATGTCTACTACGGCTTCTGGCTTTTCAATCTTAGCTACAATTTTGGTGTTCGATCCCGATTCATCTAGAATTCGTCTGAGCTCATATACATCTTGAGCAGAACGAACAAAAGACAAGCCCACCCATTCTACTTTTTCTTCCATCACTACCTCTAGATCGGCAAGATCTTTTTCTGTAAGGCATGGCAATGAAATACGCGTATTCGGAAGGTTCACGCCCTTTTTAGACTTTAATGGTCCGCCCTGAATTACCTCTCCAACTACATCACTTACGCCATCAGTAGACTTTACTTTTAGAAGTAATTTACCATCGTCTAGCAAGATATTCTCTCCAACCTTAACGTCGTGAGCGAATTGCTGATAGGTCATAAAAACCTTCTTTGACGTTCCCATACAGGGCTCATTTGTGAAGGTGAGTAAATCGCCGGGCTCTAGAAGCGCTCCTTCTTCCACAGATCCAATTCTCAATTTAGGCCCTTGTAGGTCGGCGAGGATGGCCAAATTGTATTTATCTGTCTCATCGTCAACCTTGCGAATTCTGCTTACCAATGTGCGGGCATATTCATGCGAACCGTGAGAAAAGTTAATGCGAAAGACATTCACACCGGCATTGGCCATATCTCGAATTTTTTCTAAGGATTCGCTGGCAGGACCCAATGTTGCTACTATTTTGGCTTTGTTGAAATTCATTTAGTCAAGTATAAAGTTTTCTTCTTCTTTTGAGTTGTGGAGATGGAGTTCAAATGCGGTATGAATTCCTTTTATATCCATTAATCTTTTTATCAGCGCAATGCTGCCTTCTGAAGAGCTTAAACTCTCGGTAGACAGTAAAATGAAATCGGGTTTTAATCGGTTTTTTGTGAGAGAGATGGAGCGCTCTATGGAAGAAAACAAGCCATTTTGAATGGTATCTTCCTCTGCCCAACCTCTATTTTCTAAAAGAAATAGGTCGGCTTGATTGCCCATATCCATTCCTTGATATTTAGAAAATAAAAAAGGTCTATTCTCAAACACAACAGAATGGTCTTCTTTTACCCTATACAAACCGAACTTCAATTGAGTGTTCATTCGAAAGGCTAAGGTATAGCCTTCAAGATTGGTTTTAATTCCAATTTTTGGAGTGCTATTTGAATAGTCGGAAAACTGCAATTGAAGCTTAGACATCGAGCAGTTTTAGGCTATTACAGGCTTGATGACAGGCCTTTTCTTCTGCGGCTTTTTTGGATTTTCCATTGCCTTCGGCAATTTTCAACTCTTCAGCAAATACTACACAAGTAAAGCTCGGTTTTCGTCTATTGCTGTTTTCATTTGAATTCAACTGGGTATCAAGTCGTAAATCCTTTTTGTTTTTTTGAGACCACTCTAAAAGCTTGCTTTTATAACTTATGGTTAGCTGATCGAGTTCGTCAAGATCTAGGAAGTTCTTAAACAGCTTCTCCATAATAAATTGTTGCGCATGATCATATCCTTTGTCTATATATATAGCGCCAATAAGGGCTTCTAAAGCATCGCCAAAAATGGCTTCACCGGGCCTTGGCTTTTTCGAGTTGGTTTCTATGTAC
The DNA here is from genome assembly GCA_937900215.1 of uncultured Cryomorphaceae bacterium. Classification (GTDB taxonomy): domain Bacteria; phylum Bacteroidota; class Bacteroidia; order Flavobacteriales; family Schleiferiaceae; genus RFXV01. The sequence continues at coordinate 13,542 of CALCFH010000240.1, read as the reverse complement.
CGACTTAAATCTAATTTATGACCGAGGTCGTTTAGGCTTCGGCGACTAACAATCTTAGATCTCATTTGGGTGAGGTATCCTTCGTTCTTAGAGGGCATAGCTCTGTAGATGTGGTCTGAAACAACAGCGCCGAGAATCGCGTCGCCCAAAAACTCTAATCTCTGATTATTTATTCTGCCTAATGGACCCTTAATGGATGCCGAACTATGTCGAAAAGCTATTCCGTACAATTCGGGCTTTCCAGGATTAAAGCCGAGCAATGCAGTATAGTTGCTTGGTTTGGACTTGGAAAAACGGAATGTGTTTGTGATTAGGCGTAGAGCCCAGTTCATTACCCCTTAAATTTCTTGAATAATACGGAAGCATTGTGTCCACCAAAGCCGAAGGTATTGCTTAATGCAGCGCGCACCTCTCTTTTTTGGGCCTTATTAAAGGTAAAGTTTAATCGGCTGTCCAAACTAGGATCATCTGTGAAATGATTGATCGTAGGGGGGACGATGTCATTCTTAACAGCCAACAATGCTGCAACGGCTTCCATAGCGCCTGCAGCTCCTAGCAAATGCCCTGTCATAGACTTGGTACTGCTAATGTTTAATTTGTAGGCGTGATCGCCAAATATTTTCTGAATGGCCTTGGCCTCTGCAATATCTCCAAGGGGGGTACTGGTGCCATGCACATTTATATAATCGATATCCGTAGGCAGGAGATTGGCATCTTCTAAGCTCCTTTCCATCACAAGGCTTGCACCAAGTCCTTCTGGGTGTGGAGCGGTAAGGTGATAGGCATCGGCAGACATTCCTCCGCCGGCGAGCTCACCATAAATTTTTGCACCTCTAGCTAAGGCGTGCTCAAGTTCTTCAATAACCAAACACGCACCGCCTTCGCCCATTACAAATCCATCTCGGTCTTTATCAAAAGGGCGGGATGCAGTAGAGGGGTCATCATTTCTCGTAGAGAGGGCATGCATGGCGTTAAAGCCACCTATTCCGCTAACGCCCACTGTAGCTTCTGAGCCACCCGCAACAATTACTTTGGCCTTGCCAATGCGGATGTACATAAGTGCATCTATGAGCGCATTGGTAGAAGAAGCACAGGCTGCAACAGTAGTGAAGTTCATCCCTCTAAAACCGTGTCGGATGCTGATGTGTCCTGGGGCTATATCGGAGATTACTTTTGGAATGAAGAAAGGGCTAAAACGGGGTTTTCTTCCGCCTTCGGCAAAACTTACTAACTCTGAAGTGAATGTATCCATCCCGCCAATTCCAGCTCCCCAGATAACACCAACGCCGTCTTTATCGACATTGCCGTTTAAAATTCCGGAATCGTGGATTGCCTCGTCAGAACAAGCAATGGCAAACTGCGAAAAGCGATCTAATTTGCGCGCTTCCTTGCGGTCTAGATAAAGTGAAGGATCGAAATCCTTCACTTCACATGCAAAGTTTGTTTTGAAGTCCGTTGTGTCAAATAGCGTAATAGGAGCAGCTCCGCTCACTCCAGCTATTAGGTTGTCCCAATACTCTTGAGCACTTTTACCCACAGGGCTTACAACGCCCAGACCAGTGACTACAACACGTTTGAGCTCCATTCTTTACTACTTAGTAGCCTCTTCTATGTAGGAGACGGCTTGGCCTACAGTTGCGATATTTTCTGCCTGATCATCAGGTATTTGAATGTCGAATTCTTTTTCGAATTCCATAATTAATTCAACAGTGTCAAGCGAGTCCGCACCAAGATCGTTGGTGAAGCTAGCTTCCAATGTTACTTCATTTTCATCAACGCCGAGCTTGTCAACGATGATGGCTTTTACTCTAGATGCAATGTCAGACATGGATGGCTGATTTATTTTGTTACAAGATGCAAAGAAAATCAATTGTAGCTAGCTGAACAACAAAACCATTCATACAAAGGACTATTTTTGACGCCTAACTTAATTTTACCAAAGCAGAATCAGCCTTTAATCAATGAAGCGAATAGCCATTTTTGGATCGGGATCCGGCACGAATGCTGAGCAAATCCTGAAACATTTCGAAGAAAGTGAACTTGCAAGAGTGCACTTAGTCCTTACCAATAACAAGGACGCAGGAATTATTAAAAGAGCAAGAAATTATTCCGTTCCGGTCTTAATTTTCACCTCTGAACAGCTAAATAGTGGTTATGTACTAGAAAAATTGAGTGCATTAAAGATCGATTTAGTCGTTCTGGCCGGATTTTTAAAACGCATTCCAACCCACCTTATTGACGCTTTTCCAAACAAAATGGTAAACATCCATCCTTCTTTACTTCCAGATTATGGAGGCGAGGGAATGTATGGTATGCGAGTACATCAGGCCGTGGTTGAGAATGAGGAGGAGGAAACGGGTATCACTATTCACTATGTTTCGGAAGAATACGATGAGGGCGAAATTATTTTCCAAGAAGCCATTGAAGTAGACATTGAAGATTCGGCCAAAGATGTTGCCTACAAGGTGCAAGAGCTAGAACACCGGCATTATCCTTCTGTGGTAGAGTGGGTTATTACTGAGATGGAAGAATGATTTCGATATTTACGGATGGATCTTCTCGCGGTAACCCAGGCCCTGGAGGATATGGGGCTGTCTTAATTTCAGGACCCCACCGTAAAGAAATGTCCGAAGGATTTCGGCTTACTACCAATAATCGAATGGAGCTCTTGGCAGTTATTGTCTCTTTGGAAGCCTTGAAAAACCCAGGCACCTTGGCGTTGGTGACTACAGATTCAAAGTATGTTGTAGACGCCGTTGAAAAGAAATGGGTTTTTGGTTGGGAAAAGAAGGCCTTCAAAGACAAAGCAAACCCCGACCTCTGGCAACGCTTCTTAAAAGTCTATAGAAAGCATCAGGTGAGCTTTAAATGGGTGAAGGGGCACAACGGGCATATAGAGAATGAAATATGCGATCAGCTGGCCGTTACGGCTGCTACAGAGGGTCCTTTGCGAATAGACTCGGGCTACGAGGCGCTAAATAAATAGAAGCCCTCTCTTTTTTGCTTATTTATTTCTGCATTTGTTTACTTAATGCATCGGCAATCTTGCGATCATTGCTCAAACGCGGCAGCTTGTTCTGTCCGCCCAACTTACCGATTGAGCGCATATAATCTTGAAAACTTTCTCTTCCCATTTCACGGATGACCGCCGGGCGTAAAATTTTGCCAACGATGAGGTCTTTGTAATAGCTGTTTTTCTCACACATTGCTTCGTCTAAGAGGGTTGAAAACAAGTCTATATCCACATTTGGATTGTCAAAGGCTATGAACCACTCGTGATAGGGAAGTCCTGATTTAGGACTAACTTGGGGGGCCACGGTAAACTCTAAGACAGATGTTCCAGTGTGCTTACACACCTTTTCCATAGCATATTCTACCTCGCTACCAATTACGTGTTCACCAAAGGCGGAGATATAGTGGGCCACTCTTCCGGATACTTTGAGTCGAAAAGGGTTTAGGGAAACAAACTCAACGGTATCCCCAATGCTATATGACCAAAGGCCTGCATTCGTAGTCATAAGGATGGCATAATTCACTCCAATTTCAACTTCCGATAGGGTAAGTCTGGGGGCATTCTCTTTGCCATATTCGTTCAATGGAATGAATTCATAGAATATACCGTGATTGGCCAATAGCAACAATCCCTCTTCTCCACTCGAATCGTTGTAGGCTATGAATCCTTCACTAGCGGGATAGGTTTCAATGATGTCGATAGACTTTCCAACTAAAGCATTTATAGCACCTTTGTAGGGCTCATAATTCACACCTCCTGTTACAAAAAGACGGAGATTTGGGAATATTTCTTGAATGCTCTTTTTACCAGTTGCTTTCAGTAAATATTCATAATACATCTGTACCCAAGGTGGTATGCCTCCAATAAGGCGCATATCTTGCCCCTTCGTTTCTTCAACTATTTTAGTCAGCTTACTTTCCCAATCTTCAATGCAGTTGGTATCCCAACTAGGCAATCGGTTTTTTTGGAGATAAGACGGAACATAGTGCGCCACAATTCCAGATAAACGTCCTGTTTTTACACCCTTGGTTTCTGTCATGCTGGGACTTCCTTGCAAGAAGATCATTTTACCCGAAACAAAGTCTGCATGACCGGTATAATAAATATAAAGTAATAGTGCTTCTTTGGCGCTCTGAATGTGAAAGGGCATAGATTCCTTGCTAATTGGAATGTATTTAGTGCCCGAAGTAGTACCACTGGTTTTGGCATAGTACAGTGGCTTGCCTGGCCAGAGTACATCACTTTCTCCATCTACCATTCGGTCTACATAGCTGCGCAACTCTTCATAACCTCTTACGGGCACGGCCTTTTGATAGTCTTTAATAGACTGAACTTTCGCTAATCCATGGTCTTTTCCAAAGGCGGTGTTTGCGGCCCGCATGCAATTTTCAAGCAACCACTTTTCTTGAACCTCAACGGCTCTAAATCTCCATAATTTACTCTGACTATGAGTGTATCTGGCATATGCCTTTGCGGCTATTTCTTTGATTAATCCCATTAAAAACGCATGAATTTTTGTGGATCGATGGCAATGCCTTCGTGCCAAAGTTCGAAGTGAAGATGAGTGCCGGTTGTAAATTCTCCTGAGTTCCCAATAATCGCAATAGCCTCTCCTGCGCGAACAAGGTTTCCTTGCTTCTTAAGCAGGGCCGAGTTGTGCTTATAAATAGAAATCAAGTCGTCTGTATGCTGAATAATGAGTACGTGGCCGGTTTCCGACGTCCACTCTGCAAAGAGAACATAACCGTTTAAACAAGCCTTTATGGCTGTGTTTTCAGGGGCCAGTATGTCGATGGCTGGATGGTTTTTATCCGGACTAAACTCTTGAGAAACCACTCCTTTTACGGGCACAAAAAAGGCTAGATTTTTCAGTCCACCGCCACCGGAACTCGAGCCTGCTTCTATATTGAATTTCTCTGCGTCTTCAATCATTTTGCGCATGTTCACTTCGCTTTCGCTGGGCTTTAGCGCTTTTTCATCTGGCAATGAGGCAATGGGTACAGAATCGGGATAAGCGGATTCTATATCTTCTCCAGAAATAATTCTATTCAGTATGTCGATATACTGTTTCTGATGACTCAATTGAAGCTCAATGGAGTCTGTGGTTTGGACCAACTCTAAAGCCTGTCTTCGCAGGCTTGTGGAAGAATACCCCGGTATGTATTCTCTAAGCGGAGTGTATGCAATTAGTAAGGTTGTACCCGATATCAAGAGTACTATTGCCAGTCCTGTAACAACAAAGACGTTTAAACGACTTAACTTAAAAGAGAGCTTCTCTTCAAAGGAATCGTCGTTCAAAACCACCAGTCGGTATTTGTACCGTAGTCGCTCTAAAACCGTCTCTTTGCGCTTTTGCACCATATGGGCAAATATCGCAATTCAATCTGCCTTTTTGGTTAGCGTTTCTTGAAAGCCTGAATGGCGTTTCGAGTGTAGTCTGACAACACCAATTTTCCGCTGATAGCCGCGCGTTCCAACAGCAACTCATCCCAATGAGCAGCCCCTGACCAGGCCACTTCTTTGAGATGTTGCATGGCTTCTGGACTGGAGTTTGCCAACGATTTGGCTAGTTTCTCAATGGCTTCATCCATTTCATTGAGGGTAGTATAAACTCCATTGTATAGACCTTTTTCTCTTGCCCAGTCTGCGCTTTTCCAAGAAGCGGCGTCAATGGCTAAATCTGTAAAAGCGCTCAGCCCCATTTTACGCTCCACGGCCGGACCCACCACAAACGGACCAATACCGACAGCCAATTCGCTCAATTTTACCGCTGCAGATTGGTGCGCAAAGCAGTAATCCACTGCACTGGCAAGACCTACTCCACCTCCTACTGCTTTTCCTTGTATTCTTCCAATTATGAATTTCTTGCACTTACGCATGGCATTGATCACATTCGCAAAGCCGCTAAAAAAAGCCAGGCCTTCTTCTTTGTTCGAAATGGCAACCAATTCGTCGAAACTGGCTCCTGCGCAGAAGCTAGAATCTCCAGCAGATTGCAGAACAATTACTTTTATATCGCTTCGTTCGGAGGCTTCCGCAACGGCTTCAGCCAAGCGCTTCAGTTGCAGCGCAGGCATGCTGTTCTTCTTTTCGTGATAGAAGGTTAAACGCCCGATTCCTTCTTCTACTTCCAACTTAACAAACGATTGATCTTCCATGCTTAGCTCTTTATTCCATGAGATTTTACTTCGCAAATTTGACTGATATAGCGTGTATACCACTCCTTTCGGCCCATTTCTTTTGCCATTCTATGAATGCTGTTCTTTCGCCATCCATCTATGGCCTCTAAAGATTGCCAATAAGAGATGAAAATACCTGATCCATCTCTGTTTCGTGAACTCACAAAACCAATAAAACCCTCCATTTCTGAAGCGGTTTCCATGGTTATAGCATCCATTTCGTCGTAGCCCTCTATGCTTTCACTCAGTTCTAAGATAAAGATGGCGCAGAAATACGGAGGTTCGGGTAGTTGCTTTAATTCGGGAAAGCTGGGCAACATCATTGTTCTTTCATTTTTACCATGGTAAGGATGGTGGCTAGGGCCACCGTTTCGCCTGTTTCATCGTAAACATCCACCAAAAACTTTACGATTCCCTTGCGAATGTCTTCTTCAGATCTTTTTTCTTGGGCAATCTTTTCTTTTACGGTAAGACGAACGCCTAGAGTAGCACCCGGATAAACGGGCTTTGTGAAGCGTGCTTCCTCTAAGCCATAGTTGAGAAGAACGGGTCCTTTTTTAGGGTCTACAAAGAGGCCCGCGGCCTTACTTAAAACAAAATAACCGTGGGCTACTCTGCCTTCAAAAAGGGTTCCCTCCAATGATGTAGCATCCATATGCGCATAGAAATTATCGCCGCTTACATTCGCGAAGTTCACTATGTCTGCTTCGGTAACTGTATGCTTGTGTGTGGTAACCGTATCGCCAATTTTTAAGTCTTCAAAATGCTGTCGGAAAAGGTGTGGCTCTGCCTCAGGACGCGTTCCTCCGGGCTGGTAACTTTTGGTTATCGCCTGAATCATATCGGGATGACCTTGAATGGCGGTGCGCTGTAAATAGTGCATAATTCCGCGCATTCCGCCCATTTCTTCTCCTCCTCCTGCTCGTCCGGGTCCTCCATGGGTTAGCATGGGCATAGGAGAACCGTGGCCAGTACTTTCTTTGGCGCAGGCTTCGTTGAGAACCAAAACCCTTCCATGCGTTGGCGCTACTTCTAGAACAAAATCATGGGCAATTTGTGGGTCTGCGGTGGCAATTGAACTGACCAAAGAGCCTTTTCCTAAGGCACAAAGCTCAGCCGCTTCTTCAATGCTTTTATAGGGCATTAAGGTAGAAACCGGACCAAAGGCTTCTACTTCATGTACAGTGGTGTGTTGGAAGGGCGATAGATTTTGAAACAAAATAGGGGCAAAGAAGGCACCCTTTTCCATGCTTCCGCCTACAATGTCGAACTCGTTGAGGTTGCCAAAAACCATTTCTTGGCTCTGTGCCAAAAGGCCCACGTTTTCTTTCAATCTATCTACCTGGCCGCGGCTAGCTAAGGCGCCCATTCGAACGCCTTCTATGGAAGGATCGCCTAAAACGGTCTTTTGTAGTCTAGAAGACAAGGCCGTTCGCACTGCTTCTAGCTGATCTTCAGGCACGAGAATACGACGAATGGCAGTACATTTTTGTCCTGCTTTTACTGTCATTTCTCGATGAACTTCTTTTATAAACAAATCAAATTCTGCTGTGCCGGCTCGGGCATCTAATCCTAGAACAGAGGCGTTTAATGAATCGGCTTCCATGGTAAATGGAACGGACTCTGCAAGCAGACGAGGGTGTGCTTTTAGCTTCCTGCCGGTATGGGCAGAACCGGTAAAGCTCACTACATCTTGATTCTCTACAAAGTCTATAATTCCTCTTCCAAATCCGTTTATAAGCTGAAGGGCTCCTTCCGGAAGAAGGTCTGCATCTACAATCTCTTTTACCATGGCTTCGGTTACAAAGCTGGTTATTTCAGAAGGCTTAACTACTGCAGGAACTCCCGCCATAAGGTTCACAGCGATTTTCTCTAACATCCCCCAAATAGGAAAGTTAAAGGCGTTAATATGAACGGCAACCCCTCTTTTTGGAACCATTATATGGTGCCCCATAAAGCTGCCATTCTTAGACAATCCAACGGGCTCTCCGTCCACATGATACGGAAGGTTGGGAAATTTTTTCCTCAAGGATGCATTGGCAAACAGATTCCCAATTCCGCCTTCTATATCAATCCAACTATCTACTCGCGTTGCACCCGTAGCGGCGCTGATGGCGTAGAATTGCTCCTTTTTAGATATAAGGTGCAGCGCCATATTTTTGAGCATCTGACCTCTTTCGTGAAAGGTCATTCTCCGAAGCTTTGGACTTCCTATCTCTCTCCCGTACTTCAATACGGCCTCGAAATCGATGCCTGCCGAGGAACAACTAGACAAAGCCTCCCCAGTGATAGAGTGATGGTGTTGGAACTCAACACCCTCTCCAGCAACCCATTTTCCTTGTATGTAGTTTAAACTCTGTTTCATGTCTTTGCTATTATTTGCGCATATCGCTTTCTACTAATCCGTCTCTTAATCGCACCAAACGCTTGGCCCTTTCGGCAATTTCTTCTTCATGCGTTACAAGAACAATGGTGTTTCCATTGGCGTGAATATTGGCAATTAGCTCCATAATCTCTTCGGATGTTTTGGAGTCTAGATTGCCCGTTGGTTCATCTGCGAGTATAATGGACGGGTTGTTTACCAAGGCCCGCGCTACGGCCACCCTTTGCCTTTGTCCGCCCGAAAGCTGATTGGGCCTGTGGGTCATTCGGTCTGCTAGTCCAACCATACCTAATACTTCTTCCGCTCTTTCTATGCGGTCTTTTTTATTCCAGCCCGCATAAATTAAAGGCAGGGCAACATTGTCTAATGCGGTAGAGCGGGGCAGTAGGTTGAAGGTTTGAAAGACAAAACCAATCTCTTGATTCCGAATTTCGGCCAGCTCGTTGTCTACCATGCTTCCAACCGATTTACCGTTGAGGGTATACTCACCTGAAGTAGGTGTGTCTAAACAGCCGATGAGGTTCATAAGCGTACTTTTTCCGCTACCCGAAGGACCCATCAAGGCTACATATTCGTTTTTTTCTATGGTTAAACTAATGCCCTTCAGCACTTTTACCACCTCGGCGCCAAGTGGAAAATCTCTGCGAATGTCTCGAAGCTCAATGATTGTATTGTTTGGCATTTAGTCTTTTTTGGAGTGAGGGGCGATGGGTGAGCCAGCTAAAGGATCTTTTGCAAGGTTTCCTTTGAACACTTTTAACTGAAGCTGTCCTTCTTCAAGAACAGCATAGGTATAATATTTAATCCAATCGCCAAGATTTATATAGGCGGATTCAGTATTCAAGTCTAACTGAAGTGGCAGATGTCTGTGTCCGAAGATGAAGTAGTCTATGGCTTTTTTCTGAAGAACCTCTTGGCAGTAGATGTACAGCCACTCTTCTTCTTTTCCCTTAAAAATGGCGTCGTCACCGCCGGTATGCGACCTACTCCACTTGCTCAGTCCATCGGCCAGGCCAATGCCAAAGTTGGGGTGCAAGCGCGCAAACATCCATTGCAGAAACGGATTAGTGAATACTTTCTTCAAAAACTTATATCCATAATCTCCCGGACCTAAGCCATCGCCATGACCAATACAAAGTTCTTTTCCTTGCAAGTTATGATATACCGGTGCACGATGCAGTTGTAGCCCTATTTCGCTTGGAAGGTAATCGCGTATCCATAGATCGTGATTACCTGTGAAGAGGTGAATTTCTAGGCCTTGATCGGCCAACTCAGCCAGCTTGCCCAAACTGCGAGTAAAGCCTCTGGGAACGGCCTTTTTGTATTCGAACCAAAAGTCGAATAGGTCGCCTACTATATAGAGCCGATCGGCATCTTCTCTTATTTGCTCCAGCCAATCGCAAAAAAGCCTCTCGCGAGCCAAGCTGCTTTGGGCATTGGGAGCCCCCAAATGAAGATCAGAAATGAAATAGGTTTTAGCCACAGCCCAAAGGTATTTAATTGAAGGCAGGCTTATTTCAGATTGCCTTCATTATTTCTAGTTAAAGCCAAAAGGACCTCGTTCTCAACCTCCACAAGCCGTTCATGAGAAACACACTCTAGTGTGGCCAACTCGAAAAATTATCTAAACTTCGCAGCATGAGTGAATTTCCTCCTTGCCCTGAATGCCAGTCGCCGTATGCGTATCCTTCCGATAGCTTGCTCATTTGTCCTGAGTGTGCTCATGAATGGAATCCTGCTGAGCTTGTCGTGGAGGAGGGCGGGCCAAAAGTGGTAGACTCCAATGGCAATGCTTTGGAAAATGGCGATACCGTGGTGGTGATTAAAAACCTTCCTGTGAAAGGTTCTCCTCAACCCATAAAAGCCGGAACCAAGGTGAAGAACATTCGCCTGGTGGAAGGCGACCACAATATCGACTGCAAAATAGATGGATTTGGATCCATGGCGCTGAAGTCGGAATTTGTGAAAAAGGCCTAGGTTTTCACAATTCAAAAATGGGGCTATTTGCATCCACCTAAAGAAAAGAATGGAAAAAGCTATCTAGTGCGCTTCCAACCAATTGGCACCAAATCCAGAGTCTACGATCAATGGAATTTTGGTTTTTACTGCCTTAGACATTTCGTGGGTAACCATTTGCTTTAGCTTTTCTTTCTCGCTGATATGGCAATCGAAAACCAATTCGTCGTGTACTTGAAGCAGCATTTTTGAGCGGTAATTCTCCTGCCTCAATTTTGCATCAATGGCAATCATGGCCTTTTTAATTACGTCGGCAGCCGTACCCTGAATGGGGGCGTTTACCGCATTGCGCTCGGCATGTCCTCGCACGGTCTGATTTCTTGAAAGAATATCTCTTAGTATGCGTCGTCTGCCGAATAAGGTCTTCACAAAGCCATGTTCGCGAGCAAAAGCCACCTGATTGTCCATGTACTTTTTAATGCCAGGATAGGTGATGAAGTATTGATTAATCATATCGGCCGCTTCAGAGCGCGAAAGATTGGTTTGTTGACTCAAGCCAAAGGCAGAAACCCCATAGATGATTCCAAAGTTTACCGTTTTGGCATTGCCTCTTTGTTCTCGGGTTACGTCCTCCAAAGGAATGTTGAACAGCTTGGCTGCCGTGGCGGCATGGATGTCTTGATTGGCAAGAAAAGCAGCCGTCATGGCTTCATCTCCGCTTAATTCAGCAATAAGGCGAAGCTCAATTTGCGAATAGTCGGCAGAGAACAGAATGTGTTCTTCATCGCGTGGAATGAAAGCAGCGCGAATGGCCTTTCCTCTTTCGTTGCGAATGGGGATATTTTGCAAATTGGGATTGTTTGAACTCAATCGACCGGTAGAGGCCACAGCTTGGTTGTAGGAAGTATGAATGCGCAATGTTTTTTCGTCCACTAGGGTGGGCAGCGAGTCTACATAAGTGTTTTTCAACTTCTGTAGCTGCCTAAATTCCAAAATCATGGGAACAATAGGATGCAGCTCTACCAAGCTTTGAAGGATGTCTTCGGAAGTGGCATACTGACCCGTTTTGGTTTTCTTCACTTTGTTGCCACCAATCTTAAGATGATCGAACAAAATTTCTCCCAACTGCTTGGGTGAAGCAATATTGAAGGCAACGCCAGCTGCTTCGGTAATATTTTCTTCTAACTCAATCAGTTCGGTTTGCATTTGAAGTGAAAGCTTGGCCAAGCCCTGAGTATCAAGAGCAATGCCTTCTCTTTCCATTCTAGAAAGAACTGGCACCAATGGAATTTCGATTTCCTCGAAAACCGAGCGAAGCTCGTATTGGTCTAGTTCGGCATTAAATAAGACCTGCAGTTGTTGGGTAAGATCGGCATCTTCGCCGGCGTATTCCACTACTTTTTCTATGGCCACATTGCGCATACTGCCCTGCTTGCTTCCCTTTTTGCCAATCAATTCTTCTATGTGAACGGTTTTGTGGTGGAGGTAGGTTTCGGAAAGCGCATCGAAATTATGACGCATATCGGGCTGTAAGAGGTAGTGGGCCAGCATGGTGTCAAACATGGGCCCTTTCACTTCCACACCGTAATTCAGCAAAACCCCAATATCGTACTTCAGATTCTGGCCTACCTTCAAAATAGATTCGCTCTCAAAGAAGGGCAACAATAGTTGTAGCCGCTCTTTTTGCTCCTCGTATTTTTCAGGAAAGGGAATATAAAAAGCTCTTCCTGCCTTCCAACTAAAAGCAATTCCCACCAACTGCGCTTGACGCTCATCTAGGTTGTCGGTTTCAGTATCCCAGCAAACGCTCTCTTGCTTCAGCAGTAATCCAACAAAATGCTTTATTTCTTCCTCTGTTTCTATGCATTGATACAAATGCTCATAGTTTTCTAAAGTGCGGAAACTACTTTCTACAATAGCCATTTCCTCCTCCCCAAAAAGAGAGGCTTGTCCGCTATGTGCAGTGGTAGAGGCAGCTTTGGCGATGGGCATGTCTTCGGGCTTTTGCAGCACCTTTCTCAGCAGCGTTCTAAATTCCAGCTCTTGAAATATTTCTTCAATGGCCTTTTCATCTATGGGGGAAAGAATCAAGTTTTCCTCATCCAGTTCAACGGGCACATCAAGAATAATGGTGGCTAGTTTTTTAGACAGTAGACCCAGCTCGGCATTGTCTCTAATTTTCTCGCCCAGCTTGCCTTTTATATTTTCAGCATTGGCCAATACATTCTCCAAGCTTCCGTATTCTGCCAATAGTTTTTGAGCAGTTTTTTCCCCCACGCCGGGCAGTCCAGGAATATTATCAACGGCATCGCCCATCATTCCGAGCATATCAATGACCTGCTCTACACGTTCAATCCCAAACTTTTCACAGACCTCTTTCTCGCCCATGATCTCCACCGGATTTCCTCCTCGGCTGGGCTTATAGATTAGAATATTGTTTGACACAAGTTGTCCGAAATCCTTATCTGGCGTCACCATATAGGTTGTATAGCCCTTTTGTTCGGCCTTCTTGCACAAGGTTCCAATAACGTCGTCGGCCTCAAAGCCATCCATGGCTATAATAGGTATACCATACGCTTTTAAAATGCGGTGTATCAAGGGAACAGCTAGGCGAATGGCCTCTGGGGTTTCATCGCGATTGGCCTTGTATTGCGGAAATTCAATATGCCTTTGGGTAGGGGCTGAGGTATCAAAAACCACGGCAATATGCGAAGGCTTTTCTTTTTCCAACAACTCCATCAGACTCAAGGTAAATCCAAACACCGCTGAGGTGTCTAGGCCTTGTGAGGTGCGTCTGGGGTTTTTAATAAAGGCAAAATACGCTCTGAAAATAAGAGCAAAGGCATCTAATAAATATAGATTTTTGGTCGGTTGCGACATGAAGTTAAGCTTTGTGGACTAAGGTAATCATACCAATAACATTTGCTTACTTGCACCCCTATTTCTAAATGAATTTATGAGCATTATAGTCCGCATATTAATTACGCTGGGTTTTTTCTTTTTCATTGACC
>CALCFH010000239.1 GCA_937900215.1 uncultured Cryomorphaceae bacterium | reverse complement strand
TCAACCTTTCCACGTAGCTGAGCAGTTTACAGGGATGAAAGGTGTGCTGGTAGACATTGCAGATACCATTAAAGGATTTACAATGATCATGAATGGCGATGTAGATGAATATCCAGAGGCAGCATTTAACTTAAAAGGTACTATAGAAGAAGCTATTGAGGCGGGCAAGAAGATGTTGTCTGAAGCAGTAGAAGCTTAAAACAAAGACCTATGACTGTAGAAATCATTACTCCAGAGCGTTTGCTTTTTGTGGGCGAGGTAAAAGCCATTCAGCTTCCTGGCAAAGATGGATTGTTCCAATTGCTAGACAATCACGCTCCACTTATTGCAAGCTTAGGTAAGGGCTCTATTAAAATGGATCTTGCAAAAGCTTTCGAAAGAACAGATTCCTCTTCCAATAAACTGATTTCTGAAGGACAATCCCTGAAGGTAGATATCAGCGGTGGTGTGGTGGAAGTAAGTGGTAACAAAGCCATTGTTCTTGTAAGCTAATCTCGATTTGAAATCATTGCAAGGACACCCTAGGGTTTCCTTTTTTATTATGAAAAATTCTATCTCTTTCTTCTTGTTCTCCTTGTGCTTGTCGTTCTCACTCAAAGCACAAATTGTTCTTCAAGAAGCCCCTGCACTGGCCAATCTGTATCTATCTAAGCAAGCCGAATCGGCTAGTGTAATTACCATTACCCGTGCAGAAATAGACCATATGCCCGTTCAAACCATCAATGAGATCCTCGAGTACTCGATAGGATTGGATGTTCGTCAAAGAGGGCCACTAGATGTTCAGGCCGATTTAAGCCTGAGGGGAAGTACTTTCGATCAAGTCTTGGTTTTGCTCAATGGACACCCGATGAACGATCCACAGACCGGACATCACAATATGAATCTTCCTGTGTCTATTGATGAGATTGAAACCATTGAAATACTGCATGGCGGAGCATCTCTTCGGTATGGTCCGTATGCCTTTGCGGGTGCCATTAATTTCATTACTCGCTCTACTCTTAAACCCAATAGAACAACGGCCGAGGCTCAGTTCGGTAGTTTTGGCTACTATCAACTCAAGGCGGGTATTCAAAGAAAATTTGGGAATCATGGCGTTTCATTACATGTTTCTACAAGCCATTCAGATGGATATATAGAAAATACCGACTTCGATCAGCTTCAAGTTCGTTTGCAAAGTGATCATCTCTTTCCAAATTCTAAGCTAGGAAGTTTGAGGTTCGAAGCTGGATTTATCACCAAGGACTTTGGCGCCCAGAATTTCTATACTACTTCCTTCCCAACCCAATTTGAAGCTACCCAAACTTTCTTTACCGGTTTGCAATGGAGCAGTAATCCAAACGAAAGCAATTGGACTTTTAATTCGAGAATTAACTTCAGGAGGCATTGGGATCGATTTGAGCTCTTTAGGGAAACAGGAGGTCCTTACCGTTATTCGGATGGATTCTTTATAAACGGAAACGATACCGTTGCCCCATGGTATTCGGGACATAATTACCACAGAACCGATGTGTTGGGTGGCGACTTCTTTGCGTCGAATAAAAACGCCTTCGGTCAAACCGATTTCGGAGTAGACCTGCGCTACGAATCGATTCTAAGCAATGTTTTAGGTGAGGATTTGGGTGAAGCCATTGCCGTTGAATCAGAAGAAAGAGGCTTTTACCTCAAAGGCGAAAACCGCACCAATGGCGGGATATTCCTTCGGCAAACTTTTTCTTTCAGCAAAACAGGCTTGGTCAAAGCTGGAGCGCGGTACAATTACAATACTCAGTTTGATGAGGCCTTCCTTCCGTCACTGGAAGTATCTA
>CALCFH010000238.1 GCA_937900215.1 uncultured Cryomorphaceae bacterium | reverse complement strand
CAATCCTTGGCCATTCGTAGGATCTTTCACTTCATCTACTACCATTTCTAAATCGTCTGACTATACTCTTTCAGTAATGGGCGTGACCAATGCTGACTCTACGGTTTTTAGCCTAGGTGAAAACCTCTCCGTTACGGTGCCAGGCAATGTAAGTAGCTACACCTTTACAGCCAGTCAACTGTCTTCGCTAAAAATTACCGGTGAACTTATGGCCGTTACAGCCTATAGACTGGATAAAGAAGTTGTGGGACCCAAAAATATTTATCTGGGCAAATTGCTTGTCTCCCAAATTCTGGTGGAGGTAACGCCTTAGTATTCTGTTGTCTTTTTAAGGCTTGGCGTTTTTAGCCGATGCTCGGTAAATCGGTTGTTCTGTTTAGACAAGCCTGCCAAGATTCTATTTCTCTTTAGAGGGGTTGTACCACAGAATGCTTTTCTTCTTTTAATCTTTGCGGTACACAGGCTTCCAATGCCTGCACTAAGACCTTGGCCATACGTTTCTTGTAGTGCGATTGAAGACAAACAACACTTATTTCTCGGGTTGGAATCGGATTGTCTAGCGGCTTTAGAAACTTCTGTTGATCTTTTGGTAAATCGGCAGCTGTGAGATAGGGCAATAAAGTCATTCCATAACCCAATCTACTTAAGCGCACCAATGTATCGAAGTTACCGCTCTCTATTTCTATTTTCTTCATGGAAGAAGGATGCTCTTCAGGATGCTTGCACAGCTTTAAAACTGAATTGCGAAAGCAGTGTCCCTCGTTTAATAGTAGCATATCTCGGCTGTCTAACTCAGAATGAAGAATGAAGCTCTCCTTTTCTAAACGGTGACCTTCGGGTATGTACGCCATAAAGGGCTCATAAAAAACCGGATATTCTTTCAGGTCTTTCTCTTCTAAAGGAGTAGCCAAAATGGCTCCGTCTATGTCTCTATTTCGCAAGGCTACAATAATCTGCTCTGTTTGCATCTCTTGAATGCGAAAATCTACCTCGGGTAAGAACTTCTGTAGCTTAGGTACCAATCGGTGTAAGATAGAAGGCGCCAAGGTGGGAATAATGGCCAATCGAAAGTCTCCCTTTAAACTGCCTTTCAGCTCTTCCACCATTCCGTTCATCGCCTGTACTTCAAACAATATGCTTTCAGCCTGCTGCAGCAAGTGCTTCCCCGCTTCGGTGGGCTCTACCGGATGTTTGTTTCGGTCGAATAAAATAATACCCAACTCATCTTCGAGCTTCTGAACTTGCATACTCAAGGTGGGCTGAGTAACATGGCAAGATTCGGCGGCTCTTCCGAAATGACGGTAGGTATTCACCGCCAAGGCATAGGTTAGTTGCGTAATAGTCATCTGTTTTGTCTATGTTCAGAGTGGCAAACTCAATAGAATGGCACCCGCAGAGAAGGTATCTTTGAAAGACTAAAATACATGAACCATGACAGCTATTAATCACATTGGACTAGAAACTGAACAAAGTCTTTCTGCCGCCAAGAGCCTAAATATATTGCTAGCCAACTTTCAGATTTATTATCAAAACCTTAGGGGATTGCACTGGAACATAAAGGGCAAAAACTTTTTCGAACTTCACCTGAAATTTGAAGAACTCTATACTGACTCTCAGATAAAAATCGACCTTATAGCCGAACGTATTCTTACCTTGGGTGCACATCCAATGCACACTTTTGAAGAATACCTTTCGCATGCTACACTGCGCATTGGAAAGAACATTCATAAAGACCATCTGGCCGTAGAACTCATTGTGGAGAATCTTACAGCCTTAATTGAACTTGAACGTCCCATTGCCTCTATGGCAACCGAGGGTGCCGACGACGGAACAACCGATATGCTGAGTACTTTTATTGCCGAACAAGAAAAAACCCTTTGGATGTTCCGTTCATGGATGGCGTAAAACACGAACTCTTTCAAGGTCATTCTGCTCTCTTAAGGGTGGAAGAGCGATTCTCGAATGGATTGCCGGGATTGATTTCCCATGAAAGAATGGTTCCACCCGAACGCAGGCCGAATCTCTGGGATCCTTTTCCGGAGAACAGAAAAACCTCTGCCGTATTGGTAAGCCTCTTTCAACGCAACGAAGAACTCCACACTACCCTCATTTTGCGCCCTTCATACAATGGGGTACACAGCAAACAGATTGCTTTCCCAGGTGGGAAAACCGAGGAGTCTGACCCTAGCTTTACACATACTGCACTCAGGGAAGCAGAGGAGGAAGTAGGCATTCCTGTGCATCTACCCAGAGTGCTGGGCGAACTGACTAGGCTGTATATTCCGCCTAGCAAGTTTGAGGTGGTACCCATCTTGTCTACCCTCAATGAGATTCCCATTTGGAGACCTGACCCTACCGAAGTAGATCAAATTCTAGAGCTGCCTTTGTCTGACCTTAGAAGACCCAATGCTTTTCAAATGAGTATTCGTCCTACCAGTTTTGGTCCGGTGGAAGTACCCGCCTTTATTTGGAAGGAGCACATCATTTGGGGCGCTACGGCCATGATCTTAAACGAACTCTTAGACTTAATTGATCCGTAACTCAAGAGAAAGAAGAATTCCGCACCTTAGCCTTCCTATTTTTGCTGAGATGAATAAACTTCCCTTTCTTCTTGTCCTTCTGACTTCTCTCTGTGTCTTTACTGCCAAAGCACAATCCTCTTCCACCCAAACACCCAAGCTCGTTGTGGGGGTTGTGGTAGACCAAATGCGCTTCGATTACCTCTATCGCTTTCAAGACGATTACTCTGAAAAAGGATTTAAACGCTTGTTGAAAGAGGGTGCAAACTTCAGCTATGCGCATTTTAACTATATCCCTACCTATACGGCTCCTGGCCATGCCTGCGTGTATACAGGCTCTAGTCCGTATAAGAATGGTATAATCGGCAACCATTGGTATAGTTACGATGAGGGCAAAGAGATCTATTGCGTTACCGACACTCTTTATAAAACCTTGGGAGCAAAGAACGATAAGGGACAATGCTCGCCCAAAAGACTGAAGACTAACACCCTAGGCGACGCTCTAAAGATGAGCAACAACAGTGCTTCAAAGGTTTTTGGCATTAGTATAAAGGATAGAGGCGCGGTAATTCCGGCTGGATTTATGGGCGATGGAGCCTACTGGTACGATGCCAGCTCTGGAAGGATGATCAGCTCTTCTTATTATCGTGTGGCACTTCCTAAATGGGTAGAAGATTTCAATAAGAAAGAGAGGGTATTGGATTGGATGGATAAAGATTGGGAAACCTTACTGCCGCTTGAGCGTTACTCCACTTCCTTTCCAGATGAAGCCCCCGGTGAGGTAGATGTTTTCAAAGAAGGAGACCTGAGCTTCCCCCATCATTTCCGCTCGCTTAAAAAGGAAAAGAAATGGGAGCTGCTCCCCTATACTCCTTACGGAAACCGCTTGCTTACCGAAATGGCAATGGAGCTTATAGAGAAGGAAGAATTGGGAAAAGACAATTATACCGATCTTTTATCTATTTCCTTTAGCTCACCCGATTATATCGGTCACTGTTATGGTCCTAACTCGGTTGAAATACGCGACACCTACCTACGCTTAGATGCAGAGATTGCGCAGTTGCTCGATTACCTCGACGAAAAAATGGGCAAGGGAAACTATATTCTCTTCTTAACCGCCGACCATGGAGTGAAGCCCAATGGTAAATACCTCGACGCCAACCGAATTCCAGCGGGAGATATTGAATCAACTACTATTCAAAGAAGATTGAGGCAACAAGCGCAACACCTTTGGCAAGATTCTATGTTGGTTAAAACAGTCTACGACAATCAGATCTATCTCGACAGAGAAAAGTTGATGGAGATGAAAATAAATATAGCTACTGCCCGACAAGAATTAGTAGAATGTCTGCGCAGCGAGTTTAACGAAATCACTTCCATCCACACTAAAAATGCACTAGATGGTTTTACTGCTCAAAGAGGCAGATACTTCCCTCTGCTAAACGGAATGCACCCGTCTCTTTCTGGCGACATTGTCTTTGAACTCCAAGCTAATTACACAACAGGCAGCCACGATAAAGGAACCACTCACGGTTCAGCGTACGATTACGACACCCATGTGCCTCTTTTGTTTTTTGGTGGAAGTATTGCCCCCATGCGCTCCCAAGAAGAAGTATATATTGTAGATATTGTTCCTACCCTTGCACAACTACTCAACATAATGGAGCCCGATGGCTGTATTGGCAAACCCCTATTTTAATATGAGAAGTATTCTTGCTCTAATAAGTCTGTTTCTTGCCATGCAGCTTCCTGCACAGCAAGACAGTCTCCATGCCTTTTTTATCGCAGACAACCAAGCCCATAGAGTTGAATTGAACGAACACTATGGCAATAAGGAAGAGAGTCCGTTAGACAAGAAAGACCTGAAGAAATTCAAGGCATTGCCTTTTTTTGAGATCAACGCAAACTATAGAGTAGAGGCCGTTTGGATTCGCACCCCAGAGGAGGTGCCATTTGAAATGCCTACCTCCACAGAGCGCAAACCTCTGTATGTAAAGTACGGAGAGATCCATTTTACCATCGAAGGGATCGCATGCGTTTTGAATGTATATCAGAACCTCAACCTAGTAAGCAAAGAAGGCTATGAAGACTACCTCTTCCTGCCTTTCAAAGATTTTACCAATGGAGAAGAAACCTATGGTGGAGGCAGATACCTCGATATCCGCATTCCAGCGGCAGACCTCTTAGTGGTTGATTTTAACAAAGCATACAATCCCTATTGCGCCTATAGTCATCGCTTTTCTTGCCCTCTGGTTCCCGATGAAAACCAATTGCAACTTCCCATTCTCGCAGGAGTTAAGGAGGGAATTGTGAAGAAGTAGACAAGAAAAAACATGGCTCTGAATGTCACTCTATGCATAATTATTTGAACGAGAAAGAATCTCTATTAATGGCACAATGAAAGCCTATTTATAAAATTCTTATCCTTTTTATTGACTAATTGTAACTTGATTAATATTGCAAAGAGATACTAACTTCTTCCACCATTATAAAATAGTACTCTACCACTGTCAATAAAGACTTTGCCTCTAATATCAAACTTTAAAGGTCGTAAAGTCCAAATCTCAAATAGAAACAGTACTTTTATTAAAAAAAATGAAAAAACTTACACTTTTAACCTTAATACTACTTCTGAATAACTATTTTGGTTATGCCCAAGTAGAACCACCTTTCAATCCAATTGACAACTTGGCTTTTAATAATTTAGATGTAGGTTTTAATAACCCTCGGACAAGTAGTGATTTATTTGTTTTGACTACAAGCATTACTGATTTAAGAGTAGAAGTACTAGTTAATGCTGGTCTATCTTCTCCAACTCTTTATTGGCGAAGAACAAACGCTGGAGTACTAGTTACTGGTACCGACAATTTAAATTCAAATCAAAGTATTCGAAACCTTGATGTTAAGATTGGAAACGGCGGAAACAACCTACTTGTAGTATACCAGCAAGAAAAAGCCATTAAGTTTAAAATTTATCAGTGGAATGGTTTAGATTATGCTTTACTGAATTCTGGAAATGTTGCATCTCATTCTTCAACTCTGTTCGGTGTGCCTAGATTGGCCGTGGATGATCAAGATAACGTTGTTGTAATTTTCCACTCTTATTCAAATTCAAATTTTTCATCGCCTCAGACAACGATCTACTTAAAAAAGGGCGACATCTATGGAAATTGGACTTCGACTGTTGGAAATTCCTTCGGTGCATATCCTCTGATAAACCATGTTTTAGGTATTTCGCTAACAGCGAGTGTAAATACTTCAGAAACTTTTTCAGATATTAGGTTCGTTACTGACCCTACCAATCTATCAACTAGCACTCCTATTGCTACTTTCACGCGTATCAATAGTGCAGGAAATGAAGAACTATACATTTCACAAGTTGCTACAAGCGATATTATTAATAACACAAATGGTAGTCTACTAAGCAATCTGTTATACTCGACGAGTGAGGATCTTACAGTACCGAGTCTTGCTTCAAATTGGTATTCGAATGGTTCATCTTATAAAGACTGGTTGCTAGCAACAACCGTAGTTAATACCAACGGCACTTCTAGCTTATTGACAGTTGGTGGAAGCTACAATTTATTGAATCTAACACCAATAAATTTATTGTCTTTTACCATACCAACTAATTCAATACTAAATTGCGACAACAGAAATGTGGATATTGCCTATGTTAATGATTATGCTATATTAGTTTGGGAACACACGGATTGTAATCAAAATAATCCCAACTTGCTGGATAAGGACATCCTATACTGTATTATTGATTGGAGTAATGGACTGCCAAGTGACAATATAGTTAGAAGACTTTCGGGTAATCATTATGAAGTGGACCAAATATTTCCAACAATCTCTGGCTCTGTGGGCACAAGTCCATTTGTGGCATTTTATGACTCTGGTTCTAATCAGTTTTACTTTAAAAACACATCTTCTCTAAAGAACGATCAATCACTATCCACCACTCCAGATATTGAATTTAAAATTTCAAGTAATGATTTCTGTGTCTTCCTCAAACCAAGTAATACATTAAATGGAACTGATCAGAATGAGGTGAAATCCATAAGAATAATCAATTTATTGGGTGTTCAAGTTTTAAGAACATCAGGTAATTGTTTAGACCTTTCCAACCACAATTTAGATAATAAGGTCTCCATTGTAGAAGTTGAAATTACTCAGAATGAAACCACTTATCATCTCCGAAAAAAAATATTTCTACCATAGTGTTTTTGCGCTAGTAGCCAGCATAAGTTCAAGTCTTTTTACAGTTCAGATCTATAGGGGG
>CALCFH010000237.1 GCA_937900215.1 uncultured Cryomorphaceae bacterium | reverse complement strand
GCTTTCTGCCCTTGTTGGTCTTGGCGATACCATAGCGTTGAACTTAAGTTCTGTAGATACCGACACGGCGGCCAATAGCTCCCTTCCTCAGAATATTCTGTTAGAAGCTTCGGGCTCCAACTTCGCCAACCCTATTGATGTGGCTAGTTTAAACTGTCCCTTTCCCCCTTGTGCAACCTTAACTCCTGTAGCAGGTCAAAGCGGATTCGTCAGTACTCTTTCAAATAGTGCTGATTTCATGTGGATTACAGATGCCAATCATCTCACGGGTCAGATGAACGGTGGAGTTTACAGCAATGCCTATAGTTTCAATTTTACCTTCACAGATGATTTTTGTCCGGTTCCGGGAAGTATTAGTCAATCTTTATTGGTTAAGATTCAACTAGAGCCTGCGGGACCGCCGATTTTCGACTCTATTCGTTCAAATTCGAGCAATGCACTCCATTTGCACTACCTGCCACCTACCGATACTGCCGATATTTTTGGCTACTACTTAATTCACCACAAATCGGCATTCGGACCTACTCAAGGCTATTATGTGGTAGATACTGTGTATTCTCATCAAAGCACCTTAGCTGTATTGCCCAGTTTTGCAAACGGTTGGGATGGGTATTATTTCATCCAATCAAACAACAAATACGGACTGCCCGGATTGTCGTCGGATACGCTGGCCTATGGAGCTTCGTTAGGCAGAGTAGAGTACTCTATGAAGTCATTATATGTATCTGTTACAAAAGATCGCTGGATTGTAGGGGGCTTAGACGAAGGGCAGAACGACATAGATATAGTGGCTTTAGATGGAAGGCTGATCTATTCTATAAAAGACTTTGAGGGTGAAGCGTTTGTTTGGACACCTCAAAGTTCCTTGAGCAAAGGGATGTATTTAATCCAAGTGCAAGGAGAAAAGAGGATAGGCAGGGCCAAGTGTCTGGTGCCTTAGGTTTCTCTCATCTTAAAAGCCATAAAATGCTAGCTTTGACATTCTAATGAAATAGAATGAAGCAAAGAATAACCCAATTGTTTGGGATAGAATATCCTATTATTCAGGCCGGAATGATATGGTGTTCAGGATGGGAGCTGGCCTCGGCGGTTTCCAATGCAGGTGGATTGGGCATAATAGGGGCTGGAAGTATGTATCCAGCCATATTGAGAGAACACATCCAAAAGTGTAAAAAGGCAACCGATAAGCCCTTTGCGGTAAATATTCCATTGCTCTATCCAGATATAGATAAGCACGTTGAGATAATAATAGAGGAGAAGGTACCCATTGTATTCAGTTCAGCAGGGAATCCGAAAACATGGACAGCCAAGTTAAAGGCGGAAGGTATTTGCGTGGTTCATGTAGTATCGAATATCAAATTTGCATTAAAAGCAGAAGAAGCAGGAGTAGACGCCATTGTTGCGGAAGGCTTTGAAGCCGGAGGCCACAATGGAAGAGAAGAAACCACTACGCTTGTTTTGGTTCCTATGGTAGTTGATGCCGTTTCTATTCCGGTTATTGCCGCAGGGGGAATTGGCAGTGGAAGGTCTATGGCGGCGGCTTTTGCCCTTGGAGCCGAAGGAGTGCAAATAGGATCTCGCTTTGTAGCTTCCATAGAATCCTCTGCTCATATCCATTTTAAAGAAAGTGTGCTGCAAGCAAAAGATGGTAGCACCTCTTTAACCCTTAAGGAGCTCACCCCAGTGCGTTTGTTACACAATCCTTTTTATGAAAAGTTGATGAAAGCCTATGAAGATGGAGCTTCCAAAGAGCAATTGCATGAGATTCTAGGAAGAGGCAGAGCCAAAAGAGGAATGTTTGAAGGCGATTTGGAGGAAGGAGAGTTGGAAATAGGTCAAATTGCAGCGGCTTTATCTG
>CALCFH010000236.1 GCA_937900215.1 uncultured Cryomorphaceae bacterium | reverse complement strand
CAGTGGGTATAGATTATCAAGTAAGTTCTGAAGGAAAGCGCAATATGGATGGCGATGGTGCTTATGTAGGCGCATCTGCCATAGTGCCTGGAGTTCTCTTCAAGTCTATGCAGCACGGTATTATAGGTAGATCAGAAAATCAAGGGCAATCTTTTGAGTCTTTCTACCAATTCAACCGTATGGACCCACAGTATGTAAGTGGAGGTAATACACAGGCTTTTTCAGAATTCGTTACTCCTTTTGAATTGTGGGAGTCGAGAAACGATCAGAATAGCACTGATTCTATCAAGTGGAAACTTCAAGATATAAGCCGAAGCTTTGGCTTTGCTACTCAAAATGATACAGCTACCAGAGGAACTATGGTGAGGCCTCAACCGGGTGCTATCTTCATCCCAGACAGCTTTAGAGTAAGGCACGGCGCACTTGAGTTGGTGAGCGATGGAAATGGAAATTTAACAGGTGATGGAACGGGTAGCTTTGATGCAGCAACTGGATCGTTTGTGGCACGCTTTAATCGCTACTTCAACTTGGAGGTTACCGCTCGATGCGATATTCGTTACAATGCCGGAGCAGTAGTTACCATCAATTCCACTTCGAAAAGTGTTCCGTTTGACTACACCTTAAGTCAAGGCTTAGCTTCAGGCGACTCAGTATATGTGAAAGACATTATTCAGGGTGCTTTCTTCGTAGGTCTGAGAACACGTACGGGTTTTGTTGGTAATACATTAGGAGGCGTTTGGATGACTCGCAAACCCTTTGATTTTACTACAGAACAGCCAGAGTGGTGGCACATTGCTGCCTTAGGAATAGGAAATGCAGTAACCTGTATGGATGTTTCAAAAGACGGAGACAATCTTTGGTTTGGTACTACAGATGGAAGAATTATCCGCATTAGTAATCTAAACCAGGCAAGAAGCCGCACCACAGCCGATATTGACAATAACAATCCGAGTTTGGTTACCACTACGCTGATTGCAGGTACCTATGCACTGGAACCTACGAGTATTGCTGTTGATCCTAATAATCCAAACAGGGTTATGATTACTTTAGGGAACTATAGCAGTAGCCCTCATGTATTCTTCTCAAACAATTCAATGAGTGCCAGTCCTACCTTCTTGTCAAAACAAGGCGACTTACCACCAATGCCTGTATACGGTAGCATTATCAATGTATTTAATGGAGCTCAGGCTGTAATTGGTACAGAGTTCGGAGTGTATACAACGGATGACATCAATGCGGCTTCAGTTAGCTGGACACAAGAGAACAATGGTCTAGGAAATATTCCTGTATTTATGGTTAAACAGGTTGTTGAAAATAGAGGCTCGGTTGCGGGTGATACGGTGTATCAAGGGCATATTGACTTGGCTACACATGGAAGAGGATTTGTACGATCTACCAATTTGGTTCAAATGAATCCGATTGGAGTGCGCGAAAATCAAATTCCTTCTTCTACTGCCGCGGTTTCTTCAGCTCTGTTAATTTATCCGAATCCAGCTAAAGACTATATTACTGTCGATGTTGAATTGGCAACTAGAGGAGATGTGAGTTTGGTTGTGTACGATATGAATGGAAGAGAAATGCGTCGCTTGAATGCTAAAAACATAAACAGAGGTGAATCTTCTTTAGTAATGAATTTATACAATCTGTCTTCTGGAAATTATGTAATCAGAGCCGAAGGCCCTGGATTCAGTAAAGCAGGAAGGCTATTGGTTAAATAAGAAACCAATTTAGTTCTAAGAAAAGAGGCTATCGAATTAGATAGCCTCTTTTTTTGTGGCCTACTCTAAGCTATTCTACCCTTTGGAGAGTGAGGAAAAGCGAGAGACGGGCTAGACTGCCGATCAA
>CALCFH010000235.1 GCA_937900215.1 uncultured Cryomorphaceae bacterium | reverse complement strand
CTATGCTGAAAACTCTTTCCTGATACGAAGCTTGAAAATTGAGCTTTGCATTGGAATACAAATAAGAAGCTGTTGCCTTTGTTCTTGTTTCTGCTCTGAATGATCCAATCTGAATGCTTCCATCCGAAATAGAACATAAGCGGCACTCTATTTTGGTTGGATTGTAAAAAGGCTTTCCGCCCGATTGCAAATAGAGCTTGTATCCACTCTCTTTCATACTCCAAAGACGCCAGAGCATGGCAATAGAATCAGATGATTCTAGAATGAGTTGCTGCTCGCTTGGGCTGTAGAGCTTTTGTAAATACGTTTTTCGCTTCCAATGAGTTGTTTGCCTTGCCAAGCCTAAATCAACAATGTCATTTCCAATCACTTTGCAGCCAATTTGGCTTCAATAACCTCCAGTGCAGAGCCTACATTCATCATTTTATCCATCGAATCATTGTCTATTTCAATGTCGAATTTATCTTCTATATCCAAGATAATATCCACCAAATTGGCCGAATTGATCTTCAGATCGCGAATGAATTGTGTTTCCTCTTTTAGGTTTGCTAGGGCAGATGGGTCTTGAGCGTAAGGCTGCATTATCTCCAAGAGCGCTTGCATTTTTTCTTGTTTAGATTGACTCATTTATTCTTCAAATTTTTTAAATACTACACAGGCGTTTACATCTCCAAATCCAAAACTGGCTTTGGCCACTATTTTCACCTCTCTCGAAATATACTTTTGCGGGATGCAATCGGGAGAAATCAATTCGGTTATTTCTGAATGCAGATCTTCGCAGTTCAGGTTCGGAAAAACAAATCCGCTTTTTATTTGTAAAACACTGGCAACAGATTCAATAGAACCCGCTGCTGAAAGACAATGCCCTAGCATTGATTTAACAGAGTTGATCAAAGGAAAGTCGTTGCCTTTTCGCCCTAAGGCTTCTGTCCAATTCAGAATTTCGGTTGAATCTTTGGAGGTGGCTGTAAGATGGCCATTGATGGCATCTATTTCACTTGGCTCAATGCCTGCATTTTGAATGGCATTTCGGATGCACCTCTGCACGGCTAGCGAATTGGGCGCGGTCATACTTCCTTCGCCTTTTTGTCCGCCTGAATTCACTTCTCCACCCAATACTTCGGCATAAATGCGGGCGCCTCTTTTCTGCGCAGATTCGAGCGATTCCAGCAGCAGTGCACCAGCGCCACTTCCTGGTACAAAGCCTGAAGCGGTGGCGCTCATGGGGCGTGAACCTTGCTCGGGTGAAGCATTGTGTTTATAGGTCAGTACGCGCATAGCGTCAAATCCGCCCCAAACATAGGCTCCGTGATCGCTGGTGCTTCCAACCAACATGCGCTGGGCTCTTCCACTCACAATGCGGTCATAGCCCATTAGTATAGATTCTGTTCCTGTGGTACAAGCAGATGAATTGCTTGTGACTTGATTTCCTAGCCCTAGAATTCCGCCCAAATACGCACTAACACCGCTGGCCATGGTCTGTGCAACCACTGTGCTTCCCAATCTGCGCACTTTTTTCTCATCCAATAAATAAATGGCTTCTCTGAACTTATCTACCCCAGAGGTGCCTGCCCCAAAGATGGTTCCGCTCTCGAAATCGGCCGTCTCTTGCAACTCTAATCCTGCGTCTTTCCATGCGTCCATTCCTGCAATGCAGCCATACAATATGCCTGAGCTGTTGAAGTTTCTAAGCTGCAGCTCGCTGAGATAATTCCGTATAAACTCGTCTGAAAGCTTCGGAATACCTCCAATACAACACGAAAAGCCCAGTTCAGCTAGCTCTGGGTAATACGCAATGCCTGAATGGCCCATTTTTAAGGCATGTTCAAAGGCTTGCAGTCCAACCGCATTGGGTGCAACTACGCCCATTCCTGTTATAACCACTCGCTTCTTCATCCTAAAATCGAATCATTCCGGATATCACTCCTTTGCAAACCAAGTCTTTCTTCTCGTTTCGCATTTCTACAGCGCACTTCAATTTGTTAAATCGAAAGTATTCTTTTACGCTATGCACCCGAATTTTCTCATTTGGAAACACGGGTAGATAAAAATCTATTGCAGTAGAGGTTAAAGCAATTAATGCAGACTCTAAGTTTTTTTGCTTGAGAGAGATCAGATAAATACCCAATGAAACCAGTCCTATTTGCGCCATGGTTTCTGTGAGAATTACGCCAGGCGTTACTGGAGTTGATTTAAAATGCGATGGGTAGAAATACTCGTTTCCCTTGAAATGATAGCTCCCTGTAATGGAATTCTCATCGAGTTTTTCAATGCGATCTACAAAGAGAAAGTCAGGACCGTAGGGCAATTGTGCTATAATTTGTTCGGAAGTCATTTAGTTGAGGTGTTCTCCGCCATTGGCTTGTA
>CALCFH010000234.1 GCA_937900215.1 uncultured Cryomorphaceae bacterium | reverse complement strand
TAGATCTTCTAAATCAACAATGGGCAACTGATGATCATCGGCATATTTAAAAACTACAGACATCACACCTTCTTGATTCTCGTTCAATTCCAACACCTTAGAAAGAAGAATAGGACCAAACTCCAGAACGGTTGCTCGTAAGCGAGTCATTTTAGGGTCGGTTAAACTGAGTAATTCAACAGGATAAGCTTTGGCCTTATACTCGATTTCCAATTTAGAATGGCGATCTTGAATATGCTTGCTGCCTTCATTTCCCTTGGCCGCCAATCCACTTAAATCGCCTTTTAAATCCATTAGCAAACAAGGCACACCTGCGTCGCTTAGCGCCTCTGCCATCAATTGCAAGGTTTTCGTCTTGCCCGTTCCAGTTGCCCCTGCTATCAGTCCGTGTCTATTGAGACTCTTAAGCGGTATTTGAATGGGTGAAGAATGAATAACCCCATCTTGGTACAAAGCTTTACCAAGAACAATAGTTGGAAGTTCAGATTGATAGCCCAATTCGATGGCATTTGCTATAGATGTATTCATATAAAGTCTTTGTGACGAATTTAGCCACCTCAATTGAATTGAAAAGAGGGAATTGGTAAATTACCCAAAATTAGAAACTATGACGCTCACCGACTGGTTGAATGCCTATGCAGAAAGCCATCAAAACAAAACAAACAAAGCGATACATTGGATTTGCGTTCCGGCTATAAGCTTTAGTTTGCTGGCCTTGTGCACATTAGTGCCCCTTCCCCTTCCAAAGTCGATTACGGGTCCTGATTTCTCCTTGCACTTAGCTCATATACTGGTTCTCATGGCCTTTGCTTTTTATCTAAAACTCTCCAGACCTTTGGCCTTTGCTATGCTTCTTTTTGGTTGGATGAGTATTGCTCTATCCAATGCCTTACCCCTATTGGGCGTAGAAACTTGGAAAAGTGCTCTAGCCCTTTTTGTTTTGGCATGGATAGGTCAATTTTACGGTCATAAGATCGAAGGCAAGAAGCCATCGTTCTTCAAGGATTTGCAGTTTCTCTTAATAGGACCAATATGGATATTGGTGGATGTGTTTAAACGAATTGGGATTAAGTATTAGCTATGAGTGAATTTTACGAAAGTGTTGAAGCAAAGAGAGTGGTGATAACGGGCGGACCTTCGTCTGGAAAGACAAGTTTAATTGAAGCTTTGTCTAAGCGAGGATATCCTATTCTACCTGAGAGATCTAGACTTTATATTCAAGAAGCACAACGAACGAATAGCGATGTAACCCCATGGCAAAATCTCTATGCTTTTTCGGATATAGTCCTAGAAGCACGAGTGCAAGACTTCCACAAAGCTCAATTGGGTGAATGGAATTTTTATGATCGTGGCTTACCTGACACCTTGGCCTATATGCACAAGGATTCTATGAAAATTCCCGACGATTGGATTGCCAAAACGGTGGCCTATCGATACGAAAAAAGGGTGTTTATTGCTCCTGCTTGGGAAGAGATTTTCATGACCGACGGTGAAAGAAAAGAAGCCTGGACAGACTGCCTTGAAATAGACAAATATCTTCGCTCTACCTATGAATCTTTTGGATACGACTTAATTGAAATTCCAAAAGTAAGCGTAGAAGAACGGCTCGATTTTATTTTCAAGAGCCTTTTATGAGTCCGAATGAAGTATTAAAAAAATACTGGGGCTTTGATGAATTCCGAGAAGGTCAACTGCAGATCATTCAATCTGTTTTAGATGGAAAAGACACTTTAGCACTCTTGCCTACTGGAGGCGGAAAATCGATCTGCTACCAAGTGCCGGCCCTTGTTAAGCAAGGCCTTTGTATTGTTATATCGCCGCTCATCGCTCTCATGACGGATCAGGTAGAAAATCTACAAAAGCGCGGAATTAAAGCGGTTTCTCTCAGCGGAAATTTAGACAGTTATAGTTTAGAAAGACATTTAGACAACTGCGAATTTGGAGACACCCAGTTCCTATTTATCTCACCCGAACGACTCCAAAACGATTGGATTCAAGCGCGATTGGAGCGATTAAAGGTGAGTTTAATTGCCATAGACGAAGCCCATTGCATATCTCAATGGGGTTATGATTTTCGTCCGAGTTATTTGAAAATCGCCCTCCTGCGAGATTTGCTTCCTGAAGTTCCCTTCCTAGCGCTAACGGCCACGGCCGGACCAAAAGTGATAGACGATATTCAATCGAAACTATTGTTTAAGGAGCCAAATTGCATCCGAAAGAGTTTTCATAGGCCGAATTTATCTTATCAGATACTGTATACAGCTTCCGCTGAAAATCAATTGATTGAATTGGTAAATAGGTTTCAAGGCAGCAGTATTGTTTATGCTTCCAGCCGAAGAAATACAGAACGTTTAGCTCAGTTGCTCAATCAATATAAAATCAATGCAGCGCCCTATCATGCAGGACTTTCAACATCCATCCGCACTAAACATCAAGCAGATTGGATTCAGAATAAAGTACGCATAATCTGTGCGACTACTGCATTTGGAATGGGAATAGACAAACCCGATGTACGCCTTGTGGTGCATTGGGAAGCTCCAGAAAGCATTGAAGCCTATTTTCAGGAGGCAGGACGAGCGGGAAGGGATGGCAAAGAAGCGCATTGCTTTTGGATTGAATTACCCGGAAGGACGCTGACCAAAACCAATGAAAACCTAGCTACTTTTCCAACTATTGAAGAACTAAAAGCATTGTATACAGGCTTGATGAAAGTCTTGAAGGTTCCGCTAAACGAAGGAGCTGGACAGCAGTATAGTTTAGATTGGCAGAAGCTAGTAGACGAAATGAAGTACGGAGCGAGAAAAATTCTCGAAGGACTTAAGTTATTGCAGCAGAGCGGTTGGATAGAATTTGAGGCGGATGCCAAAACACAGTCTGTTTTTCAATTCACTCAAGCCCCCACCACCTTAAGAGAATACGTAGCGCGAGCGGCGAAATTTGAAGAACTTGTCTATGCTCTAGCCCGCATGTACAGCGGTATCTATGAGTTTAGAGTGAATATTTCAGAAAGAGACATTGCCAAGAATAGCTCATTGACCATAGCAGAGATAAAAAATTTGCTTCGACAAATGGCACATTTAAATCTAGGCGATTACCAAGAGAGTACTTCTGGAATGCAAATAAGTCTGATTCAAAATAGATTGCAGCCAAAGCACCTACGGATCGATAAGGAGTTCTACGCCTTTAAAAAAGACAGCCTACAAGAAAGATCAACAGCCTTACAAGAATTTGTAAAGGCAGATGGAATTTGCCGTTCAGTAAAAATGCTTCGCACCTTGGGCGAAAGGCTAAAAGAAAATTGTGGCAAATGCGATGTATGCTTGGGAATGGAACAAACGCCCACCTATGCAGTCCTAAAGATTGAATTAGAAAAGGCCATACCTAAGGCAGTAAATATTCATTCTTTATTGAATCTCTATCCCATGCAATGGAAAGAATCAATTATTGAGTTGCTAAGAGATTGGATAGATGAAGGAAAGATAAAGCTAGACAGCAACGGAAACTTTGTTGTTTGAGTGAAGCTACCTTTGTTGGATGAAAAGCAAAAATCCGATTCGTTTTGTCTTTATGGGGACACCTGAATTTGCCGTTCCAAGTTTAAAGAGCATGCTAGACGCAGGGCACCAATGCGCTGCTGTGGTAACTGTGCCGGATAAGGCTGCTGGAAGAGGATTAAAAACGCAATTTTCTGCTGTAAAGAGTTTTGCTATTGAACAAGGCATTGAAGTCTTGCAGCCAGAAAAACTTAAAGATCCAGAATTCCTTGAACACTTGAGTTCTTTAAAAGCAGATCTCTTTATAGTTGTGGCTTTTAGAATGCTCCCGAAAGAAGTATGGAGTATGCCCCCATTAGGATGTTTTAACTTACACAGTTCGCTTTTACCAGAATACAGAGGGGCTGCACCCATTCAGTGGGCTATTTGGAATGGTGAGAAAGAGTCGGGTGTAACCACATTTTTATTGGATGAAGAAATTGATACAGGGAAAATACTGAAGCAGAAACGGATTGACATTCCGATCACCTTTACAGCGGGCGACTTACACGATGCACTCATGAAAATGGGTGCCGCTTTAGTTGTAGAAACAGCCGAAGATTTAAGGTTGGGGACTCTAGTGGCAAAAGAACAGGATTTTAAAGGAAATCTAAAGCATGCCCCTAAGATCTTTAAAGAAGACACACATATTGCTATTTCCCAAACTGCCGAGCAAATTCTCAACCAAATACGGGCCTTATCTCCTTATCCAGGAGCCGTATTGAGGTTAAAAGTGGGCAATGTCATTACAGATTTGAAAATATTCAGCGCAGAAATCATTGAGGATAATCCAGAAATCACACAAAGTGTAGAAGTGAATTCCAAAGCATTCCTCCTATTTGGAAGCGAAGGATGCCTTCAGCTAAATGAACTTCAACCAGCGGGACGAAAACGAATGAAAATCAAAGACTTTCTAAACGGAATCGGCAAAGATTGGAAAGGGACTGTTCGTGTTGAGCCATTCGTTTAAATGGACGGAAGAGATAGTTTGAAAATGCTCTAGGAAGAATTTTGAATGAAAAAATTTCAATAAAAAGCAACAAAACACTGCAAACACTTGTGTGAGTGCGACATTCAACTATATTTGTAAAGCTGTTAAATACAAACTTTAAACCTAAAACCTGACCTATGACTAAAGCTGAACTCATTGATGCGATGGCTTTGGATGCAGAAATCCCAAAGGCTGCAGCCAAAAAAGCACTCGATTCTTTCACGACAAATGTTTCTAACGCCTTAACTGAAGGAAAGCGTGTATCGCTTATTGGTTTTGGTTCTTTCTCCGTTTCTAAGCGTGCTGCACGCGAAGGTCGCAATCCACAAACGGGTGCAACCATTAAAATTGCAGAGAAAGCCGTTGCTCGCTTTAAGCCAGGAGCAGAATTAACTGAAAAGCTTAATTCCTAATCGGAAAACGTATGAAAAAGCCTGCATTCGCAGGCTTTTTTTTGATCTACACTTATCTAATTCGCTCTTCAGCTCTTCCGCCTTATTTCTTTTTTGTCAATTCAATCTGCACAAACATGGAAAAGAAGGGGAAAATCTGGGGTATTACTCTATCAAAGAAAGCCACTATACCATAGGTGAAATCAGGGAGCAATTGTTTGAAGCTCACTCCTCCACTCAATAGATACAAAAGCGGGTTTCTATATCTAGGTTTGTTTCTCGTCAAGTTAGGGAAGGCACTAGCAAAACGTTTATAATCGCGTTCGAAGACAATATAAGGTAGTGCTCCATTTGCCCCCGACATAGGTCCGGAAGCAGGGATTATCCATTCTTTCGCATTAGGTAAAAAGGGCTCATGATGGAAGTTCTGATAAATCCATCTGCCAAAAATAGAATTGGCCGGCTCTATCATAAGCATTTTTCCACCTGGCATAAGCACCCTATCTACCTCTTTCAGAAACTGTTCACTATCTGGTATATGATGGAAGGTATCTATCATAAAAATAGCCGCTATAGAATGATCTTCAAAAGGCATTTCCAATGCAGAAAAGCAAAGGTCATTTCCTTCCAACTCAAGAATATCAGAGGTTAGTACTGAAGGGATGATTTCCTTTAAAAATCCACCTCCTGAACCCAACTCAATCAACTTGCCTTTAGGGCAGCGACTCAAGCAGTTTTCAAATTCAGAATACCATTGACGGTAGAGTCTATCGGTAAATTTCTTTTCGCGAATAATCTTGCCATGCAACACAGTTCTTTCGGGCGAGTCTATGGCTAAATTAAAACTGTACTTCAATCCCATCCTCTCTTAAATCAATTATTTCCTAGAATAATTGGAAGACCATCTTTACCAGAGCCTACTACTACAATTTTTGCATTGTCTGATTCTGCCAACTTTAGTGTAGCCTCTATGCCCTTTTCTACTAAAATTTTATCTGTAAGAGAGGCGCTAATAATGCTATTGGCCTCGGCCTTACCTTTTGCCTCAATGCGCTGCCTATCGGCCTCTTTTCTTGCACTTTCTAGCTTAAACTCATACTCAAGTGATAGCTGTTCTTGTTCTAATTTCCTGCCAATGGCAGCTTGAATCTTCTCAGGAAGGGTTACTTCACGAATCAAAACGGCATCGAGCAACAAATAATTCGAGTTGAGGGCCTTGGCTGTTTGCAAAAAAATCTCATCCTGAATGGCCTCTCTCTTAGTAGAATACAATTCTTCTGGCAGATACTTTCCAATTACTTTACGAGTGGCCGAACGTATTTCAGGGAGAATGATACGATCATGATAAGACGATCCGATTGCATCGTGCAAAAAGCCAATTTTATCGTCCATAGGCTTATATCGGTAACTCATATCTACCGAAATGGTTAGTCCATTCTTAGAAAGAACTTCCATAGATCCATTTGCCTCCATAATTTTAACATCGTAAACAAACACCTTATCCCAAGGCCATTTCAGGTGAAAACCTTGAGGGTAAACCATATCCTTATCCAATCCGCCACTAAATGTGCGGAACATCACTCCTTTTTCTCCAGTATTAATAGTATACGATATACTTGACCAAAGAACTACCATAGTGAGTATGGCTACGCCAATAAGCAAGAGCGCTGTAGTTCGTTTCTTTTCCATAATGATTACTATTGATTATTTTCTGCTAAGGTCTGCAATTAAAAATCAATAACTACCCAAATACCTTCTAATTACCCACTCGCCAACAAGTAGGGAAAGAATAATGAAGAAAAGCCATTTCCAATCTATCCATTCTTTAAAACGGATTTGGCTGGATTGAACAAAAGGAAGAGGTTGTTCTTTCAACTCCTCTATAAAATTCTCTAGCTCGCCTATAGGCTTATAGATGCCATTTGTTTTCATTGCAATATCCACCATCAAGGCCAGATTGGCTCCGCTCTGAATAAATTCCAAAGGATCATCGTTCAGTTCGAACTTGCCAGATTGGATGAATTTCTCATCGCCTAATTTGGCCTCTATATCAAATGAATACTCGCCTATATTTTCTGGTTTAAAGCCAATGCGATACAATCCATTTAATTCCACTAAGTCAAGAGAAAGAAGGTTTCCATTGGGTTCCTTCATTTTCATTTTCATCACTGCAGAACGGCTTTTGGCCGCTGTTTTATCCAGCAGTACCGCCTGTAAATCGAAGCTTTGACCCCATGACAAAGATGTGGAATAACTTACACTAAATCGATCGTCTAAGTTATTGGCAGTTAAGTAAGTAGTCCATTGTATTAACCAATCATCAAAAGCTGTAGTTTTTGCTTCTTTCTTGAATTGACTCATTCTCCATCGCCAAAAGTCTTTGGCCGTAAACACCACCCATCTTCTTTCGTCTTGGGCATTAAAATGAAACAGAAGCGGACGCTTAATGGGTTTTCCTGCTAGAATTTGCTCCATTTGAATTTCGCTTCCTTGAGGGAGCAACCATTGTCCGTACGGAGTGCTAACCGAGGGAGACAATTCAAGTTTGACTGTTGTTTCAGATCGCTCAAATAAACTAAAGGCCTGATTAAACTGAAATCGCACATTGTCTTCAGATCCTCTGCCCGTTTGAAAAATAGTTCTGCCAGAAAGTTCATTCAAAAAACCGGCACTCTGCTCATCTCCAGCCAAATAAAACAATCCCACAGAAGGATTTTCTGATAAGATTGTCTTGTATTGTGTAGAGTAAACGGTAGAAGGATGGATTAGGAAAATAGCCGAGAAATCGGATTTGTACTCTTGTTTTTTTCGGATGTCAATGAGTTGTACTTCATAAGCATCAAACTGTATAATCGCTCGATGTATGGCTGCAATATCTGGGTGAAAGGAATTGAAGCAAAGCGCAATTTGCTTCTTAGATTCTACTGCTTTTATACTGAAGACTTTCTCGTTATTCGCTTTTTGCTCCTCGCCATCAACCGGATCAATTTTTAAACTAAATCGCTCCATTCCTACCGAATTAATCTGTGGAAAGAATCGAAAAACTTGAGATGAGGCTTCGGGATTAAGCTTCCAT
Source organism: uncultured Cryomorphaceae bacterium (assembly GCA_937900215.1). GTDB lineage: Bacteria > Bacteroidota > Bacteroidia > Flavobacteriales > Schleiferiaceae > RFXV01. The sequence goes on along the minus strand of CALCFH010000234.1, from coordinate 1,582 downwards.
TTTGTGTTGGCTATTTCCTTTCCTTCCGAGTTGTAAAGTCGCACGGTTGTTTCGGCTCGAATGGGATAGTCTACTTTGGCAACCACCTCTAATTCAAAGCTATTGCCTTTGACAACTTGCTTGGGGTAACGCACCGAAGTTATTTGAATGTCTACCCCTTCTGATAGCTCTCCTACCGAAAGAGTATGGATTGGATAATCTAGTTGCGAAGCAAGAGCAAGAGCAGAGTTCCCTCTATTCTCCCATCCATCTGAAACCAAAACTGCGCCTTTAAAACTCGGATCAAAACCATAATTCTGTTGCAAAAATTGCAAGGCCTTTGCGAGATCTGTTTGATTTTCATCGAAGCTAAATTCTTCCCCAACCTTCACCTCTTCAGCTGTGGTTAGAACCGTCCATTCTACTTCAGGAAATGCCAATTTTAGTTTGTCATGAAGGCTTGTTATTTCTTGCACCCCTTCTATCTCCCTACTTATGCTCAAGGAGTTGTCTACAATCAATGCCATTTTAGGAGGGAATAGTTTTATCTCCTCAAAAGGCATTACCGGATTTAATAGCAAAAGGGCCAACAAAGAGAGCGCAATGGCACGCAAGGCTGCCATGGTGTACCTCAGCTGCGAGGGCGCCTCCTTAAAGGATGCATTGTTTTTATATGAAAACCATACAACAAAGCCAATAAGAGGAAATAAAATGGCAGCAATCCAGAGAGGACTGGTAAATTCAATCATCTCGATAGAGTACTAGGTCAGCATTCCGCCACAAACATTCAGCACTTGACCGCTTACATAGGTAGATAGATCTGAACCCAAGAATAGACACGCATTGGCCACATCCTCTGGTTGTCCGCCTCTTTTTAATGGAATGGCATTTCTCCAGCCCTCTACGGTTTTTGCGTCTAGCTGATCTGTCATTTCCGTTTCAATAAAGCCAGGGGCGATGGCGTTGCAACGGATGTTTCTCGATCCGAGTTCTAAGGCAGTAGATTTGGTAAAGCCAATAATTCCAGCTTTGGAGGCAGAATAATTTGCTTGCCCGGCATTGCCTTTTACTCCAACCACAGAGCTAATATTAATGATGGAGCCGGAACGTTGCTTCATCATGGTTTTTATAATCGCCTTGGTAGTATTAAAAACCGAATACAAATTGGTTTTCTGAACGGCGTCAAAATCTTCTGGAGACATTCGCAAAAGCAGATTGTCTCTTGTAATTCCTGCATTGTTTACCAAGATATCTATTTGTCCGAAGGCATCCAAAACCTCCTTAATAAGTAATTCCGCTTGAGCAAAATCGGAAGCATCTGAACGAATACCAATGGCAGTTATGCCGTAGGAGGCCAATTCATTTTCAAGCGCCTTTCCTTTCTCTATAGAAGAGAGATACGTAAATGCCACATCTGCTCCTTCTTTCGCAAAGGCAACGGCTATTGCCTTTCCTATTCCTTTGCTTGCACCTGTAATTAGGGCTTTTTTACCTTTTAACATCATCTTCATTTTCCAATTTAAATTGAACACTTACCGCAATCTCAAATCCTCTATAGTCTAAGACAGAATTCGGCAAATCTACTACTCCTTTTACTGCTACA
>CALCFH010000233.1 GCA_937900215.1 uncultured Cryomorphaceae bacterium | reverse complement strand
TGCACCCATATTGGTGATTCATGGCGGACTAGACTTTCGAGTGCCTATCAATCAAGGTATGGAAGCTTTTCAAGCGGCACAACTTCGCAATGTCCCTTCACGTTTCTTATACTTCCCCAATGAAGGGCACTGGGTTTTGAGTCCGCAAAATGGCCTATTGTGGCATTCAGAGTTTTTTGGATGGCTAGATAAATGGCTTAAATAGAATGCTATGCTGAGTTTTGATCTGCTGAATAATTTTATTTCATGGAGGATGAAAAAACGCTTCCATCAGATCGAACTCTTTATGAAGTATCCAGACGAGGTGCAGAGCGAATGGCTTGTGCAACTGCTTCGAAGTGCTTCTCAAACCGAATATGGAAAAAAATATGACTTCGCGAGTATTCGCAGTTATCGTGAGTTCGCAGAACGTGTTCCCATTGTTGATTATGAAGACTTTTCACCTATTATTGAGCGCATTAGGCAAGGTGAACAGAACTTAACTTGGCCTAGTGAAATACGTTGGTTCGCAAAATCTTCTGGTACCACTGATGCGAAGAGCAAGTTTATTCCAGTAAGTCGTGAATCACTAGAGGAATGCCATTTTAAAGGCGGCAAAGACCTTCTATCTCTCTATTGCAATGCCAATCCTGAAACTAGAATTTTTACAGGTAAAGGCTTGCGTTTGGGTGGAAGTACGCGCCTGAATAATCAAGAAAATGAGTCGTTTTATGGAGATCTCTCAGCAATAATAATAGAAAACCTTCCCTTTTGGGTAACCATACTAAGCACCCCAAGCAATAAAATTAGCTTGATGGATGAATGGGAGAGTAAAATTGAAACTATTGCACAAAGCACTATAAAAGAAGATGTTACCTCTTTAGCAGGCGTGCCGAGCTGGATGTTGGTACTCACCAAACGAGTTTTAGAAATTTCCGGTGCTTCCAATTTAAAGGAAGTTTGGCCCAATTTAGAACTCTATATGCATGGAGGCGTTTCTTTTACGCCTTACAGACAACAGTTCGAATCGCTCATACCCCAAGAGAATTTTCATTTTTTTGAAACCTATAACGCAAGCGAAGGTTTCTTTGGAATTCAAGATCGCGCCTATGCTGACGATTTATTGTTGATGTTGGATTACGGCATTTTTTATGAATTTATAGCTACAGACTCAAACAATAAAAGTCAACAAGCTATTCCTCTAATTGAAGTTCAGAAAGGCGTGAATTATGCAATGGTTATATCAACCAATGGCGGGCTCTGGCGCTATAGCATTGGAGACACGGTTCAGTTTACCTCTTTGCATCCCTTCCGAATTAAAATTACCGGAAGAACAAAACACTTTATCAATGCTTTTGGTGAAGAACTGATAATTGAAAATGCAGATCAGGCTATCGAAAAAGCCTGCGAAGAATGTCGCTGTAGCATTATAGATTATACCGCAGGACCAGTTTATATGAAAGAAGGAAAGCCTGGCTCGCACGAATGGATCATAGAGTTTAACTCAAGGCCCTCTAGCATAGAAGACTTTCGACATCGCTTAGACCATCATCTTAAAAGCTTGAATACCGATTACGAAGCAAAGCGACATAAAGATATGGCCTTATCACTCCCTCTTATTCACATGGCACCCAAAGGAACCTTTCACGAGTGGATGAAAAGGAATGGAAAGCTAGGTGGACAACACAAAGTTCCCAGGTTGGCCAATCATCGGAATTTCATAGATGAGATCTTGCCCCTTTTTGAAAAAGCCGATGTTTAAATCCAAAACAGTCTTTCTTGGAATTCTGTTGATCTATTTCTCTCCTATTTTCTTGGTCGGGCAAGAGATGCTTATTCCTAAAATGCGCATTTCCAATATTTGGGCTGATCATCTAGGCAATTTCTATTTTTTGGGAAGCCAAGGCCTTATAAAGACCAATCTCAAAGGCCAAGAACTGGCCCGTTTTAGTAGACCAGATTTAGGCAAGCCCGATGCTATAAATGTGTATGACCCTATGCGCTTGCTGCTTCACTACACTTTCTTCAATCAGGTAATAATTCTTGATAATCAGCTAAATCAATCTGAGCAAGCCCTCAATCTATTGGAATTGGGTTATACGGATGTGCCCTGCATTGCGCTCGCAGATGCCAACTTTCTTTGGCTTTACGATCAAGTAAAAGACAAAGTCTTAAAAATGGACCGCAGAGATCAGAGTATCCAAACAGAAACCTTAGCGATAACTCAAATTTTAAAGCGAGAGAATCATGTTTTGGGATTGTACTCGAGTATGAATGGTTTTTTGCTCACAACAGACAAAGGCCTGCTGTCATTCGACATAATGGGAAACTTTATTCAGTTTGAAGCTCTTACAAGCATAAATAAAGCAGAATGGACAGGCTCTAGCTGGCTAATTGCCAATTCAGAAGGATGGTGGATACTCAAAGATAACTTTAAGCTGAAGCAAGTGAGCGAAGCAATAGAATACAAAGACTGGACATTCAGCAATGGAAAGATCTATTTATGGAATGGAAAGTCTATCGAAAGCCTGAAAATTAGTCTTTAAAGAACTAAATTCGTACACAGACAAGAAAGTAGAGTATGCACATTGCGATTGCCGGAAATATAGGTTCCGGAAAAACCACCCTTACTGGGTTATTAGCCAAACATTATAAATGGGAACCTCAATATGAGGATGTTACCGATAACCCATACTTAGATGATTTCTATGCCGAAATGCAACGTTGGTCATTTAACCTACAGATTTATTTTCTGCAGAGTCGCTTCAAACAAATTGTTAAACTGAGACAAGAGCGGTTGGATGTAATTCAAGATCGAACAATCTATGAAGACGCGCATATATTCGCGCCCAACTTGTTCGCAATGGGCTTAATGCCGGAACGCGATTTCAATAGCTATCAAGAATTGTTTTCTCTAATGGAGACCTTCATAACTCCGCCTGATCTATTGGTCTATTTAAGGGCAAGTGTTCCTACTCTTGTTGGGCATATTCAAGAAAGAGGTCGAGCCTATGAAAACGGTATTAGACTGGATTACTTGACTCGATTAAACGAACGCTATGAAGCATGGATCTCTACCTACGACAAAGGGAATCTGTTAATTATTGACGTAGACAATAATCGTTTCCCACAAAAGAGTGAAGACTTAGGAAACATAATCGAGCGCATTGACGCTCAAATTCACGGACTCTTTTAATTTCAAGAGTGGAATAAAAAAGGGGGATAAACCAATGGTTTATCCCCCTTTTTTACTTGTCTTATGTTTCTTATTCGTAGATCTTAAGATCACCCTTGGCCCATTTTCCTGACTTATCCATTGTAAACCTGAAAATAGCCTCGCGCTCACCTAATTGACCGATATGAGCAATTCCCTTCACGTAATAGGAACCACTCTCTAGATACGATTCTTGTCCGCCAAACTCAATGGTACTTGCACCGCTTAAGTTGAAGGCCTCTTCTTCCAACCTATTATCTGTGATTACCAAGGCGAAGTCAACAATAGAACCCTGATAGACACCAATGTGCAAGAGTTCAACCGATACATTCTCTGCTTTTCCAAAGCCCGTAACAACGGAAACTTTATTTGCCGAAGGCTCCGTCATAATATTCATTTCCTCCACCTGGTCGAAATATCCATTTTCATTAATAGAACCCGAATGCCCTCCGCTGTCGGCAATGTGAGGAGCAATAATTAAGGCAACAATAGAAGACAACTTAATTAAGATATTCATTGAAGGACCTGAAGTATCTTTAAAAGGGTCTCCCACTGTATCTCCTGTTACAGAAGCCTTATGTGCATCTGAACCTTTGTACTCCATCTTTCCATCAATCTCAACTCCTGCCTCAAAAGATTTCTTGGCATTATCCCAAGCACCTCCCGCATTGTTCTGGAACATACCCATTAAAACACCACTTACAGTAATACCAGCTAGCAATCCACCCAAAGCCTCAGGACCGAAAACGAATCCAACAAAAATGGGAGACAACAAGGTTATTGCACCTGGCGCAATCATTTCACGGATAGACGCTTTGGTAGAAATCTCAACGCAACGCTCGTATTCTGGCTTTGCCGTTCCTTCCATAATACCCGGAATATCCTTGAATTGTCTGCGAACCTCCTTAACCATATCCATGGCCGCCCTACCAACAGCAGCAATAGCCAAAGAAGAGAAGATAAAAGGAATCATGGCTCCAACGAATAACATCGATAAAACCTTCGCCTTATAAATGTCAATGCCCTCAATACCCGCAAGACCAACATAGGCAGCAAACAAAGCCAATGCAGTTAAAGCAGCAGAGGCAATGGCAAATCCTTTTCCAGAAGCAGCAGTTGTATTTCCAACGGCATCTAAATTGTCAGTGCGCTCGCGAACCTCTTTTGGCAATCCGCTCATTTCGGCAATACCACCCGCATTGTCTGCTATCGGTCCAAATGCATCAATAGCCAATTGCATAGCTGTAGTAGCCATCATACCAGCAGCAGCAATAGCCACTCCATATAAGCCGGCTACAGCAAAACTTCCATAAATACCTCCTGCCAAAACTAAAATGGGCAATACGGTAGATTCCATTCCAACTGCCAGTCCGCCGATAATATTGGTTGCATGACCCGTAGCGGATTGCTTAATGATGCTTAAAACAGGGCGCTTGCCCATGCTTGTATAGTATTCTGTAATGATTGACATCAGTGCTCCCACAACCAATCCGATCATGATGGCATAGAATACATCCATATTGCTAAAAGTGAAGTTTCCTCTTTCGAAAACCAAAACATCTGGAAGCATCCAATTCACCAAGAAATAGGATACAATAGCCGTAATAACCATTGAACCCCAGTTTCCTAGGTTCAGAGCCATTTGAACAGAAGAGGTTTCAGATTTGATGCGTACGAAGAAGGTTCCAATAATGGAGAAAACAATTCCCAATCCGGCCAAAAACATTGGAAGTAAAATCGGAGCTATTCCTCCGAAATTATCGCCTGAGGAGATTACCTCACGGCCGAGAACCATAGTTGCCAAGATGGTTGCTACATACGATCCGAATAAATCGGCTCCCATACCTGCAACGTCGCCCACATTGTCTCCAACGTTGTCAGCGATGGTAGCTGGATTTCTTGGATCGTCTTCCGGAATACCTGCTTCAACCTTTCCAACCAAATCAGCACCCACATCGGCTGCTTTTGTATATATACCTCCACCTACTCTAGCAAAAAGAGCAATAGATTCAGCGCCCAATGAAAATCCAGCCAAGACTTCTAAAGCTGTTTCCATGCTGTCGTACATACCGGTAAAGACGATGAAAAGAACACTAATTCCAAGAACGGCAAGACCTGCCACGCCTAATCCCATAACGGTTCCTCCAGTGAAGGAAACCTTTAAAGCTTGGGCTAAGCTTGTTCTCGCTGCTTGAGTAGTGCGCACATTGGCTTTGGTTGCGATGTTCATACCTACCCATCCTGCAAATGCAGAAAAGAAAGCACCAATTATAAATGAAAGTGCAATAACCCAATCTGAGTGTTCAACCAAGGTACCCGACCATCCTAATAAAATGGCAGCAAAAAAGGTGAATACTCCGAGTACACGCCACTCCGCTTTCAAGAAAGCCAAGGCTCCATCTGCTATATAACCAGCCAGTTCTACCATATTGGAATCGCCTGGATCTTGTTTTGACACCCAAATGGCTTTTACTACCATCACTATTAGGCCAAGAACTCCTAGTAGAGGAACTAGGTAAATTGCATTTTCCATTTCTCTTATTAATTGGTTAAATATTCCAAAATATCGGGGCGCAAATATAGTGGATTGATGTCAACCCTCTAACCATCTTATCTTTGCCCGAAATTTTGAGTATGGTTTACATTCAGCGCCGCGAAAGATTTAGTTCGGCGCATCAATTATTCAATCCGAATTGGAGTATTGAAAAGAATGACGAAGTCTTTGGAAAATGTGCAAACAAAAATTTCCATGGACATAACTTCAACCTTATTGTAACCGTAAAGGGTTCGATAAATCCTGACACCGGTTTTGTAATGAACTTAGTGGATCTCAAGCGATTGATGAAAATCTACGTGACAGATAAACTCGACCATAGAAATCTCAATACGGATGTAGATTTTATGATTGGAAAAATGGCCTCTACAGAAGTTCTTGCGGTTGAAATCTGGAAAATACTTGAACCTAAAATTTCAGAGCACCACGCCTTTTTGCATTGCGTACGCCTCGAGGAAACTGAAAATAATTTTGTTGAATATTACGGAGAATGAAAAAAGCATATGTATTTCCAGGACAAGGCTCTCAATTCAGCGGAATGGGAAAAGACCTTTACGATTTATCCCCAGAGGTAAAATCGATTTTTGAAGTGGCAAATGAAATTCTTGGTTTTGAACTGAGTAAAACTATGTTCGAAGGAAGCGCGGAAGAGCTAAAGGCTACGGATATTACTCAGCCTGCCGTTTTTGTACATTCTATTGCGGCTGTGACTTCATTAGGTAATCGCTTCCAACCGAATATGACAGCGGGTCATTCGTTGGGCGAATTCTCTGCTCTAGTTGCCGCTGGCGCTTTGAGTTTTGAAAACGGATTGAAACTAGTAAGCAAAAGGGCCAAGGCCATGCAAAAGGCTTGCGAGATGCAAGCTTCTACCATGGCAGCCGTTTTGGGTCTTGAAGATGCCATTGTAGAAGAGATCTGCGCTCAAATTGAAGGTGTTGTGGTTGCTGCTAATTACAACTGTCCGGGGCAACTCGTTATTTCAGGTGAAGTTTCGGCAGTTGAAAGAGCTGCAGAGAAACTCAAAGCAGCAGGCGCAAAGCGCGCACTCATACTGCCTGTAGGTGGTGCTTTCCATTCTCCACTGATGGCACCCGCTGGAGAAGAGTTGAGAAAAGCCATTGAAGAAACTGCTTTCTCAAATCCTATTTGTCCTGTTTATCAGAACGTAACCGCACTTCCTTCTACCAACGCGGATACCATTAAAAAGTTATTAATCGAACAACTTACTGCTCCTGTGCGTTGGACTCAAACAGTTCAAAACATGGTGAAAGACGGTGCAAGCCATTTTACCGAACTTGGTCCTGGAAAAGTACTTCAAGGATTAGTTAAAAAAATTGCACCTCTAGCGGAAATAGCTGAAGAATGAAAATAGAAGCGGTTTGTCCTTCCAATATTGCCTTGGTGAAATATTGGGGAAAGGAAGGTGTTCAATTACCCATGAATCCTTCTGTTTCTTTCACTCTATCTGAAAGTAAAACCATTACGCAGCTAGGATGGAGGGAAGCGCTTACCCCTGGATTCTCTTTTCTTTTTGAAGGCGAAAAAAAACCAGGATTTGAACCGAAAATTCAACAATTCCTAGAGAGAATTGCCCATCTAGCTCCGGAGTTGCAAGGGCTAGAGCTGGAAATAAGTTCTAGAAACACTTTCCCACACAGCAGTGGTATTGCGAGCTCCGCCTCGGCCTTTGGCGCTTTAAGTCTTGCTATTGCGCATCTCTTGTCTAGCCTGAGAAACGAATCAGAACTCGATCGTTCCCTTGCCTCTGAAATGGCAAGATTGGGAAGTGGAAGTGCTTGCAGATCGCTTTTTCCAATCGTTGGATTATGGGGGAAACATCCTGCCATAGAGCATTCTTCCAACCAATTTGCCATAGGGCTTGCAGACAAAACACATCCGATTTTTAAATCGTACAAAGATTATATCCTTCTAATAGACGAAGGCGTGAAGTCGGTTTCTTCTACCGCAGGGCATAATCTAATGAACGGGCATCCATTTGCTGAGGCCAGAAAAAAACAGGCCTTCGAGCATTGCCTTCGCATGACTGAAATTCTAGAGTCAGGTGATTTGGATGAATTCATCCGACTAACCGAACTAGAAGCTTTGACCCTTCATGCGCTTATGCTCAGTGCTTCTACCCCCTATATCTTGATGCGTCCGAATACAGTAGCCGTTTTGGAAGAGGTAAAGGCCTTTCGAAATGAAACGAAAATTCCCATTTGTTTCACCCTTGATGCTGGGGCCAATGTTCATTTGTTGTTCCCAGAATCTGAAGAACAAAAGCTGGCTTCTTGGGTTAAAGGATTGGCACGTAAATACTCTGCAAATGAGAAGTATCTTTGCGACACCGTTGGTACAGGTGCTCAATCCAAAAGGATAGAATGAAAGTAAGTAACGAAGCGCTCTTTTATGCAAAAATTCTCCTCTTTGGAGAATATGGAATTATCAAAGATTCAATGGGTCTAAGCATTCCGCTTAGCGACTATGGGGGGAGATTTCAGAAAGCCGCCGAAGGTCAGAATACAGCCGATTCGTCTGAGCCTCTAAAAAAATACTTGACTTATTTACAAAATAAACAAGCAGAAGATACTCTTCCATGCGAGTTGGATTTGGTTTCTTTTGAAGAAGACTTAAAAGAAGGATATTATTTTCAATCCAGCATTCCTCAAGGGTTTGGGGTTGGAAGTTCAGGCGCTTTAGTAGCCGCGATTTACAGTCGCTATGCCGTAAATCCTATTGCAAAAAGTGCGTCTATTGAGAAAAACGAATTGATTGAACTCAAGAAGATCTTGGGTTCTCTTGAATCGTATTTCCATGGAAAATCTTCCGGATTAGATCCACTCATTGCCTATTTACAATTGCCCGTATTGATTAAATCTCAAGAAGATTTAGGCACTATTCAACTAGCTGCAAATCTAGAAGGCAAGGGAGGTATATTCTTAATCAATTCGGGAAGGCCTGGCTCTACTCAGAATATGGTGAATATTTTTCTTGAGAAGATGAAGCATGAAGGCTTCAGAACCATGCTGAAGGATCAATTTATTAAGTACAATGACGCTTGTATTAAGAGTTTCATAAAGGGAGAACCCAAGGGCTTTTTCAGAAACTTAAAACAATTGAGCAAGGTGCTTTTAGAGAATTTTAGTCCAATGATACCCGAAGATTTTCAAGACTTGTGGAAGAAAGGGATAGACAGTGGCGACTATTATCTAAAATTATGTGGCTCAGGCGGAGGCGGATTCATTCTTGGGTTTACGCAAGATTATGAAAAGGCTTCTCAAATACTCTCTGAATACAGACCTGAGCTCATACAGAGAATCTAAGCTATGACACACTCTGAAGGTCGGTTAACTATTTTAAAAGCCATCGCCCTTCTTAGCCAGGCCAGATGGTGGAACATTGCATTGGTGGCCCTAGCGCAATTGATCACCGCTGTGTTTGTCCTTAATGATTCTAGCCATTGGAAGGCAACCCTCCTCGACATCAATCTGCATATAATTGGAGTTTCTACAGCACTGGTAGTAGCGGGCGGATTTATTATCAATAATTTTTACGATCAAGAAAAAGACATGATCAATAGGCCAATGCAAACGGCCTTTGAGCATATGGTGAGTACACCAACCGCTTTAAATATTTATCTCCTACTCAATTTATTGGCTATTATCTTGGCCTCTTCGATTTCTTGGCGCGCTGTCCTTTTTTTCTCCGTCTTTGCCGCCGCACTTTGGGCTTACTCCCATAAAATAAAGAAATTGGCAGTCGTCGCAAACCTCATCAAGGCCCTGTTGAGCTTCCTTCCCTTTTTTGCGATTTTCTTCTATTATAAAAAACCGCATTACG
>CALCFH010000232.1 GCA_937900215.1 uncultured Cryomorphaceae bacterium | reverse complement strand
GGAGTAGATAATTCAGGGGGGGGAGTGTTCAATAAAGTGTGTCTATTCAATTAGACAGATGAAAAAGAAATCCATCCACAAAAAAAAGACCCCTTGCATTGTATGCAAATATTCTATCTACTACATTTATACTAATCTGAAGAACGCTGACACCTTAATTCCCCTTTAATATGATTTATCTTCTTTTTGGAGTGGGCCTTTTTCTTTTTATGATTGGAAGGCTGGTGAATGAAAAAAATGCAGGAACGCTCTTGTCGGGCTACAATACCCTAAGCAAAGAGGAAAAGCAAGCCTTTAACCTCGGTGCTTACTTGAAACAATTCAAAAGGTTTCACCAATTCTTGGGCATCAGCTTTATACTATTCGGCTTCTTACTCTATTTTATTTTGGGGGAATATGCCACTATGCTTTTTTTGGTGTGCTACCCTATTCTCGGCTATATCTATTTTTTATTCCGATCTCAGAAAACCAGCAACGCAAAACAGCGCAAGCGCAATGCTCTTGCTGCCCTTATTCTCATCTTGGTCTTGCTGGCAGTATTGGCTCTGTTTTTCTATGAAGGTCAAGCCAATAAATTCTCCATAGAAAATCAGCGCATTGAAATAACCGGCAGCTATGGCGAGCGCTTTGCCTTACAGGATATGGAGTCCATTGAGTGGGTTGAGAGCCTTCCGCCTATACGCATGAAGGTGCACGGATTTCAAGTGGGCGAAACTTCAAAAGGTATTTTTAAAACCCAAGACGGACAAAAAATAAAACTGATTATAAGCGAGAATCAGTCGCATTATTTACATATTACCAAGAAAGATGGAGCGCAACTCTACTTTGGTGCAAGCGAAGAAGAGAAAGAGAAGGTAGATCAATTGTTGCTCTTGGCAATGACTCAAGCCGTAGATGAATAGAGCCTTCATGATTGGCATACGCGAATGCAGAATTGGGCGTTCAAAGCAGGCTGATTCTACTCTATGCGTTCTTTCATTGCTCTCTTTTCCACCCTTAAAAAAAACCACAGCAAGTCAAATATCCAGGCTGGCTTGCATGCGCTGCTGATTTTATTGCTTGTTTTGGGAAACCACTTCCAGCAAATTTTCTGCGTGCCCACTGTATGGAGTTCATTCATTCTATGGCCCGTAGCCCTGCGATTCACTTTTCTTGCCTACTCACCTACTTCGAAAACACTTCAAGCTTTTCTTAGTTTTCTAGATGGCATTGCCCTCTTTGTATGTCTGTATTGCATTTTGTTTATGGAATGGGCCAGCCTATTTGCCCTCGCGCTCATTCCGGTATTTGGCATTGGAATTCTCATTGCCGCTCCTCAATACTTCGGCTTTCTTTTGCTCAGAAACCAATGGAAACAGCGGGGTGTGACTGCAAATAGAATGGCATTCTTCTTCTCTTTCGCTCTTTGTCTTCTAACTTCGGTTTTAGTTGGATGGCAATTTCAAATAGAAGGTCAGCGAATACATATTGCTTTGCAAGAGAACACTCCCTTGGAGCGGAAATCCATTTTAACCGAAAAGATCTTGGGTATGCACTTTATCTATCATACCCGAATAGAGTATTACGATGGATGGAGACCACCCATTCACGATCCCCTAGTGGTAATAGGCTATAACCTAAACCAGCGGAAAGATCTTTTAAAGCTTGAATTAAAAGAGCGCATTGCATTGTATAGAAAGGTATTTCCGAGTCGGCACATTAAAATGAAATGCAGTTGTGCCAGAGCCTACCGCTCAAACTATTTTGAAGATCCTCTTTGGTTGTTGTTTGAACCCTAGAGACAAAGCGCTCTTTTTCTTAGACTTCGGTCGTATTGTCAGTTCAAAAGACGGGTACGATTATCGCCAAGGCAAGCTCTATGCAAGAGAAACAAAACATAACCTTCGCTTGGGCATTCAAACAGATCATCTGGCCGCGTAGGAAAACCATATCGATAGGTTTAGTACTGATTGTCATTAGCCGCTTGGCCAGCTTAGTGCTGCCCGGAGCCAGCAAGTATTTGGTAGACAATGTTATTGTAAACAAAGACTTCAATATGCTCAAATGGCTGCTGGTTGCGGTGGTCATTGCCCTCGCTGTTCAGGCCATTACCTCCTTTCTACTTACCCGCATTCTAAGTGTAGAAGCCCAATACCTCATCTCTGAACTCCGCACCAAAGTGCAAAAGAAGATCTTATCGCTACCCATTCGCTACTTCGACAATCAGAAATCAGGGGCCTTGGTTTCGAGAATTATGACGGATGTGGAAGGCGTGCGCAATCTGGTGGGCACGGGCTTGGTGCAATTGGTGGGCGGCACCTTAACCGCTATCATCTCCTTGGTGCTCTTGCTGCGCATCAATGCCACTATGACGGTCTTGGTTTTGGTTCCCGTGAGCTTGTTTGCCCTTATAGCCCTCAAAGCCTTCGCCAAAATTCGCCCGATCTTTAAAGAAAGAGGCAAACTCAATGCAGAGGTTACAGGCCGATTAACGGAAACCCTTAACGGAGCGCGTGTTATAAAGGGATTTAATGCAGAACCGCAAGAAAACAAGGTGTTTGAGCAAGGCGTTCAACGATTGTTCGAAAATGTAAAGGCCAGCCTAACCTCTACGGCTCTAGTTACCAGCTCGGCTACCTTTTTGCTGGGATTGGCAAGCGCTGGCATTATGGGCATGGGAGGCTATTTTATCATCCAAGACCAAATGACTTTTGGCGACTTCTTGTCGTTCACCCTTTACCTCGGATTTATGATTGCACCCATTGTGCAGATGAGCAATATTGGCAGTCAGCTTACGGAAGCCTTTGCTGGACTGGATCGCACAGAGGAGATAATGCAGATGGAAAGTGAGTCTGAACAAGCCAACAGGCACATTATTTTGGGCGACATTAAGGGCGATATGGCTTTTGAAGGAGTGCATTTCAGCTACGAAGAAAACCAAGAGGTCTTGCACAATATTCATTTCGAAGCCAAAAGTGGAAGCGTAACGGCTTTGGTTGGAAGCAGTGGCTCAGGAAAATCTACCATCGCCGGACTGGCTGCCAGCTTTTTGAACCCTAGTCAAGGAAAAATTACCATAGACGGTCAAGATCTTTCGGCCGTGCAACTGCACAGCTACCGCCAGCACTTGGGTGTGGTATTGCAAGACGATTTTCTCTTTGAAGGAAGCATTCGCGAGAATATCTTATTCCCTCGTCCGAATGCCTCTGAGGCCGAGCTACAGGCTGCCGTAAAAGGGGCCTATGTAGATGAATTCGCCGATCGCTTTGAAAACGGACTGGACACGATTATCGGAGAGCGCGGAGTGAAACTATCGGGCGGTCAGCGTCAGAGGCTTTCCATTGCCCGTGCACTTTTGGCCAATCCCAAGATTATCATTCTAGACGAGGCTACATCCAACCTAGACACTGAGAGCGAAACCTTCATTCAAAAGAGCTTAAATGTGCTCATGAAAGGAAGAACCACTTTTGTAATTGCCCACAGACTGAGTACCATTCGCCAAGCAGATCAGATTTTGGTGATCGAAAAAGGCGGAATTGTAGAACGCGGTACACATACTGAATTAATAGAAAGTCAAGGCAGGTACTATGATCTCTACACCTATCAGAGTAGAATCTAAAGCAGACTATTCTTGTCGCTCTTTGAGGAATTTCTCAAGCTTGCGCAATTCTATAGGGTGATTGTCTAGCCAAATAATAGAATCAGGATTGCCAGACTGACTGATATAACGGGCAAAGCTTGGAAGGTAGCCCTCCCTTTCAAGTTCCTCATAAAAGGGGAGATATACATCCCACCAAATATCCAGCTCATTGCCTTTATCTTCCTTTAAAGCAAGAAGAGTAATGGCATCTTTAAAGCATTCAGCAAAATAGGCATCGGAGGTAGAGTCTTTAAAC
>CALCFH010000231.1 GCA_937900215.1 uncultured Cryomorphaceae bacterium | reverse complement strand
AATGGCGGTTTCTTTCTGATACTGAGCCTTCTCCTGCGGGGTTAATCCGGCCGAAACCAATTTGGCGTTTTTATACGACTCTGCATCGGCCTTTACTTTCTCTGCCATGGCCACCAATTTCTCTGTTTCAAGGGAGATTTCCGCAAGTTTCCGATTGGTCTCTTCTTGCTTTAGTTTGGTTTCAATGGCAATGAGCGCTTTCACCTGTTCTTTCTCTTGGGTTACCCTTTCGGCGGCTTTATCTCGCTCTCCTTCTGCTATGATACGGGCTTGAGCGTCTTTGGCTGTTTTAATCTTTTGCTGCTCCAATTGGCGTTTGGCCGATTCGTCTCTTTGCGCTTCTAATCGGGTCTTGAAGGTGGCTTCTAGCAACACATCGTCTACAATTACCTGAGCAACAATTATATTATTTTCGTTGATGTCGTGTGGAATTCGAATAACCTTTCCGCCCGCATCTAGGCGTTTGTTTACATCGTAACGCGTGCGAATTTCTTTCACCTGCCGTGGGGCATCGTCCATTCCAATTTCGGTTAGAATGGTATCGCGCAATTCTGTTTTCTCAACGCTATAGGTTCCGTATTTCAGCTGATCGTCTATGGCCACGCGGAAGTCAGAAGCCGAACCAGATATATAATCTTGGGCAGCGAACATATAGCCCGTATTGGAAACCACTTCTCTTACGGTTGGAATAAGCGTGGTTTGAACGAGATTTTGCAAGGTTCTAAACTCTATGGCTAAATCTATAAAAGACGCCTCGTCTGTTGGCAACTGGAAACGCGTAGACAACTTGGTTCTTGCGGTTACCTGATCTATAAAGCGAGTCGGAATGGGATCCATAGCACCCTCAATATTGCTCGTTTCTTCTCCTTCGTCTATCACCTTTACATCAATAAATTTCTGCCATGGAACTATTTTGGCAAAACCTCTCCACTTTATGCCCTCAGACATTACCGCGGTTTTGGCGCCGGTTGGATACACCACGAAGTACTGATAACCGGGTTCTGCCCAAAAGAATAAAAAGGGCAAAACGGCCAAACTGAGTCCAACAAGGGCAAGTGCTGCTAAATTCTTATTGGTAAACTTCGACATGAAATGAATGATCGAAGTTGAAAAGGAAGAGTTAGACGAAGCATCTTTGGTGTTGCTGTTCTCCATTTTTCGAAGAGCCGGCAGCAAGAAGAAGAGCAAAATAGCCAGAACTGCGATTATTATTCCTAATGTAGTCATGTGAATAAATTCTTTATTATAGGCCTTAAACTTACAAATAAGTTTGAAACACTGATGCCTTATATTGAAGGATTCTTCCAAAATGGAAACACTCTGTTTTCAGGCGTCATGCTTAGATTCTGAAACGGATCTCTTTTGTCTTGCACTCCTTCTATCTTTGTTCGACAGGGTTTAAATTTAGATTCTATTTTACAAATCAGGACCTTAAGAATGACAAGAGACGATATTGAAAAAACGAGAAAAGGAAATTTGGTCGACCTAAGGGGTCACAAAAATCTACTGCTTTCTTTTGGAGGTATTCACCAAGGACTTCAGATGCCTGTTTTTGAATTTTTTAATTCGATCTCTGATTTAGATTGTGACAAAATATTTCTAAGAGATTTTCACCAAGCCTGGTATCAAAAAGGGGTAGATTCTGAGTTGAACCATATCGATAAACTAATCGAACACCTCCGCGAACAAATAGCAATAAACCAATACGATAAAATCTGTTTTCTAGGAAATTCTATGGGCGGATATGCCGCCATACTCTTCGGAACTCTTTTAAATGTTGATTCCGTTATCTCCTTTGCTCCTCAAACTTTCATCGATCGCTTAAACCGTTGGCGTTCTTGGGATCGCAGGTGGACCAAAGAACTATCTTCTGTTTATGCCTTTAAAGAGAAACGCCCGGAATACTTCGATCTTAAAAACCAGCTTTCCACATTGGATTCGTACAAAACACAAATCAATATTTATTATTCGAAAAACGATAGATTGGATCGATATCACGCCGAAAGACTGAAGTCGACGAGGAATATTCTATTGCATCCGAGACCAGAAGCAGGACACGACATTGTGAAGCAGATACGCAATAGTGGAGAACTGAAAGCCTTGCTTCAATCTGCATTTCAATCCAACTAGGCGACTTCTTTAAGGAATACTTAGAATTAAAAACACAGGCGTTGCATCAATCTACCGTTTCGCACCCAAAACCACCGCAGTACTTTTCTACCCACAGTCTTGCGCCATTTGTCTTGGTTGTGATCTCATTAGAAACAAGGCGGTTTTCATAGTTTGGATTCACCACTACTCTTAAAGTAATACTCTCTTCTCCTTTAGGCAAAGGAATAAGTGTGGATGTATACTTCTTGGCAGGGAAGTAAGCCCCGTAATAGGAATTGCCACACCAAGAGGGATCTAAATATCCAATCCTTTTCCATTGACCTTCTTTGGTTTTCATTTCCAAAACGGCTTGGAAATATCCATCTTGGATTTCAACAGGCTCTTCTGTTTTTTTGGTATTCATCATTTGAACATACACTCCCGATGCAATGGGCTCAATAAGCACAGAAAGATCATTCTTTTTAAAGGGGTGTTTCTTTGGCAATTCTTTAAAATGATCGAAGGCAAAAGCGAACTTTACTTTAAAGAAGTCTTCAATGGCGATGGCAGTACTTTCAGAATCCATCCAAACTTCTTCTGCTCTGTTATTCAATAAAACGCGCCTATTCTCACGTAAGGCTTCATTCAATT
>CALCFH010000230.1 GCA_937900215.1 uncultured Cryomorphaceae bacterium | reverse complement strand
CTCTTTATACAGATCATGCTTTTCGGAGTGGTTTTCAAGGAAGTGATGATGGTATTGACCCATTTTCTCTATCTGAGTTTCTATCAAGATTGGTGGTGGAATTTGGCTTTGGTTCTTATTGTTATTCTCACAGGAATTAGAGCCTATGCACAACCCGCCATCTTGCTTGCCTTCGATGAAGAGATAGCCGACTCCAAACCAAAAGAAGAGCGTTCTCTTGTCTCTCAAGATCAAAAACTGCAGTGGCAAAGCACCTATAAGAACATTGTAGAAAAAATTGAGGCAGATAAGCTGTACCTACAAGCCGGATTAAGTTTAAGGCAGTTAGCAGAGCATTTCAGTTGCAGTCAGTTGGAAGTGAGCAATGCTATACAGCAAAGTACTTTTGACAACTTCAATGATTTTATCAATAGTTTTAGGGTGGAAGAGTTTAAGAAAAGGGCATTAAATGGGCAAAATAAGAGCTTCACACTTTTAGCCATCGCCTTAGAAAGTGGATTTAATTCAAAAGCAACCTTCAACCGAGTCTTTTCCAAAAAAGAAGGAATGAGTCCGAAAGAATACATCGCTAAGCAAGAAAGGGACACAGCATAGAATTGAACTAATCGTATTCTTCCAAGAGCTCTTGCATAGCACGCTCTTCCAAATACAAATCATAACAGGCCATCATAGACTCTAAAAGCTGATAATCTGTAGCGTGCATAATGGTTAAGGTGCTGTATCTACAATAAAAGGCAAATTGCCTAATCTCGTCTTCAGACATACCTGTAATTTCAGCAAGAATATCTCTATTTCTTCCCGCTAATTTTTGCTTAAAGGCATCTTTTCGCATCAACTCTCTTAACTCAGCCAGCTGTCTCGGAGTTTTGCCAAAGCGTTCATAGAGCATATCAATAGGACTGGCTATTCCGGGAGGCGCATGATGAGGAATAATTATATTCTCATCTGACGGAACCCTTGGCTCAGAGAGCTTCATTTCTTTTGGCCTATTGGTGGTTAAAGCATAGGAATAAATGCCTACTTCATCTAAGAGATAATTCCGTTCAAACATTTTAAATAGCCTTCCGAATTCTTCATCACCTTGAATAACATGAGTGGTAAATCGGAAACTAAGATGAGAGAAAATAAGGGTATCGCCTAGTTCAACAAAAATCTCAAACTCGCCCGCTGCATCGGTAAGAACACCCTGTTCTGATCGGGTATTTACAACGTATAGCCCAGGGATGGCCAGTCCAGAACTAGCCTCTACTACTTTTCCAAAAAGAGGCGGCAGAAATTGAGCCTTGGCATTGGATGCCATGACAAGAAAGCAGCAAAGAAAAAGCCCCAATAGGGAGCTAGAATTGCGATATTTGCCAACTCTATTTTTCATCATTTTATGGCAGACGACAAGAAGATTATTTTCTCAATGAGTGGGGTAAGCAAAACCCTTCCAAGTAACAATAAAACCATAATCAAAGATATCTATCTTAGTTTCTTTTACGGAGCTAAGATCGGAATACTTGGATTGAACGGTTCAGGTAAGTCAACATTGCTCAAAATCATAGCGGGCGTAGATAAAAACTTCCAAGGCGATGTAGTTTGGTCGCCGGGGTATACGGTTGGATATTTAGAGCAAGAACCTCAGCTAGACGATTCTAAGACGGTTATTGAAATAGTTCGAGAAGGGGCAGGTGAGATAACTGCAATCTTAGATGAATACAATAAAATAAACGACCAATTTGGTTTGCCAGAGGTATATGAGAATCCAGATAAGATGGAAAAACTCATGAACCGTCAGGCAGAATTGCAAGATAAGATTGATGCCACCGATGCTTGGGAATTAGACACTGTTCTAGAAAGAGCAATGGATGCCTTGAACTGTCCGGAAAGCGATACGCCAATCAAAAACCTCTCTGGAGGTGAGCGCAGAAGAGTAGCGCTTTGCCGCTTACTAATTCAGAAACCCGATGTTTTACTATTGGATGAGCCTACCAACCACTTAGATGCAGAATCGGTTTTGTGGTTAGAGCAATTCCTTCAGCAGTACGCCGGAACCGTTATTGCGGTTACGCACGATCGATATTTCTTAGATAATGTAGCCGGATGGATTCTGGAGTTAGACCGTGGCGAAGGCATTCCCTGGAAAGGAAATTACTCTAGCTGGTTGGATCAAAAAACCAAGCGTTTACAACAAGAAGAAAAACAAGCTTCTAAGCGTAGAAAAACCTTAGAACGCGAATTAGAATGGGTTCGGATGAATCCGAAAGGCCGACAAGCCAAATCTAAGGCCAGACTATCGAATTACGATAAACTGGTGAGCCAAGAATCGAAGGAGCGCGAAGATCGATTGGAGATTTTCATTCCCGCGGGTCCGCGTTTAGGTACAGATGTAATTTCTGCCAAAGGGGTTTCCAAAGGCTTTGGAGATAAATTGCTCTATGAAGATTTAAACTTCCAACTACCCCCTGCCGGTATTGTTGGTATAATAGGTCCGAATGGTGCTGGTAAAACCACCATTTTCAGGATGATAATGGGAAGTGAAACACCGGATGAAGGTAGCTTTGTAAGGGGGGAAACCGTGAAATTGGCTTACGTAGATCAGAGTCACGAAAAGATGGATCCAGAAAAAACCATCTTCGAGATTATAGCCGATGGCAATGACCTATTTGAACTGGGCGGAAAGCAACAAAATGCAAGAGCTTATCTGAGCCGTTTTAACTTTTCTGGTGGAGACCAAGGAAAGAAAATTGGAGTTCTATCTGGCGGAGAGCGCAACAGACTTCACTTAGCTATGGCCCTAAAAGAAGGCGGAAACGTTCTGCTACTCGATGAGCCAACCAATGATCTAGATGTAAATACTCTAAGAGCACTCGAAGAAGCATTGGATGAATTTGGTGGATGTGCTGTTATTATATCGCATGATCGTTGGTTCTTAGATAGAGTATGCACACACATTCTAGCTTTCGAAGGCGACTCACAAGTCTATTTCTTTGAGGGTGGATTTACAGATTACGAAGAGAATAAAAAGAAACGTTTAGGCGGAGATTCTACTCCAAAACGATTGAAATTCAAAAAGTTAATGAAGTAATTAGGATGGATATTTCACTTCGGCTTAAAAACGAGTCGAAGTGAGTCTCCGTTAAAACTGTATACCTTTTGCGACAGTGCTATTCAGACTTTCTTCCTTTCAGAATTTTCATTTGCTCCCTTAGTTTAGAATAGTCAATTTTAGAGAAATGCCTTGGATCTATAGGCATTTGATCTACTTCTATCCAGTATTGAAATTCCGGAAAGCTTTTAGTAAACTCTTCCTTCAGTTCAAAAGAAAATCCTTTTTTCATCTCTATTACTCCCACCCTATTTCCTTGCCATAAAAGGCTACAAGCCTTGGCAACGCCCGGTAATTTAAGAAGCTCATTCTCGTAATAAAAAGGTCCTTTTTCAGTGAATTCTGAATCTATGAATTCTTGACATCTTCCTGAAAGATAAAGTTCACCTCGGTACAGAAAGCCTGCATCTCCCGTTCGGTGCCACAGGGTTTTTCCTACGCTGATCTTTTGTTTCTGAACCACTTCAATTCCACCAATATACTTATCCAATACATGGGCTCCCGCAACCACAATTTCTCCAAGAGAAGCTTCTTTGCATTGAATGGCTTCCCATTCTGCTGGTTCTAATTCCGTTCTTTCTTCGTTCAAATGCAATAATCCGAAAGCCAAGCCTGGATGCAATGTGCCAACCGAAATTCCAAAAGGAAGAGTAGGATTCAGCACCTTATCTGGCGTTTCTAAATTGCGAATGGAGATAGGCTCTGCCTCAGTTGAACCGTATAAAAGTTGTACTGAAATGGAGTGAAATACTGATCTAATTCTGTCTACCTCTGTATCGTACAGAATGGCCCCACCTGTAATAATCCATTTTAAATCAGGAAGTTTCTCTCCCCCCACTTGTAAATATTCTGCCAACTGTACCGCATAGAATGGAGAGCAACTGAGTCGTTCTACCTTCCATTTTTTTAATTGATTGTATAAGCGTTCAGGCTTAAAATCTTCTGCTCTTTTAACCGTGAAATTTGGAAGCACAGAGGTGTTGCCCAATCCGAGGTTTAACAGCAATACAATGGGCAAAGTGGTAAGATCTACTTCAGGTT
>CALCFH010000229.1 GCA_937900215.1 uncultured Cryomorphaceae bacterium | reverse complement strand
GTTTAGAAGGCTTTTTTTAGTGTGGAGTGGTCTTCACGCTCTGTTAAGACAAAGAACCCGCTCTTAAAACTCTTGAATGGATAAAACAGCATGAAGTCTTCACAGCTTGCATTGGAAGGATACTAGCGTGTAAAATGGTCTTCAAGACGTGTTATAAAGCCGAACCTCTTAGCAGATGCTCTTCGAGCCTTGCGAAGAACAGAAAACCTTAGGTGAAATGGTCTACAAGGACTGCGATAAAGCCAAATTGCTCTGCGTTACACCCTGCGCCCTTTGCGGCATACCCTTCATAGGATGTTGTATATCCAACTTATCTTGTTGACTAGCCTACCACTTCTGTTGTGAAAGCTTTATGCTTCACTTTAAAAACCTAAACGCCTGTATAAAAGTGTTATCACTTTTCTTTGAATTTAGCACTTCTTTCTGCGAAAATAGAGCACTTGGCCTACTATAAGACCATGCTAAGTTGAGCAAGCCTTTACAGTTGAATAACCTTCTCCAAGGTGAATTACAAAGCCTTTACTCTCTCTGAGATTTCATCCACTTAAAAAAGCAAAGAAGCTCTACCTAAGCCTTCAAAACCTCTTGATAAACCGCAGTTACTCCTGCTACGCAGTTTGCAATGGAAAACTCATTCTCTATAATCTGCCGAGAGCGTTTTCCCATTTTTTCACAAAGGGGCTTATTCGTGCTCAATTCCAAGATTCTTTCAGCTAATTTTTGTGGATTCTTCTCGGGAATTAAATATCCATTTTCGCCTTGGGTAATCAGCTCAGAGGTACCCCCTACGGGAGTGGCGATGGCAGGCAAAGACATAGCCATTGCTTCCAAAACACCAATGGGCAATCCTTCCCAAAGCGAGGGTAAACAGTATACATCTAAAGCTTTTAAAACCTGAGGAATATCTGTTCGGAAGGAAGTAAAAGTGATTCTATCTGAAATTTTTAGAGCGGCTATTTTACTCAAGGCCTCTTGCTTTAAGTCGCCATCTCCTACCATAAGCAAATGAAGACTTGGATTGGCTTTAGCGGCAATCGCCATGGCTTCAATCAAGGTAAAAGGATCTTTCTGCAAGGTGATTCTACAGATATAGCCAATCAAGAAAATATCCGCTGGAATATTTAATTCACTTCGGACTTCCGAAACCACATCCAACCGAAAACGAGAGAGATCAACACCATTTTTAACCACACGGGCTTTCTTAGGTTTAAATTCTTTAATTCCAGTAGCCTGATTCTCATTGGACACAAAAAGAGTGGCCGCCGTTTTGGAAATTAGGCGTCCCTCGAAGAACTTTCTC
>CALCFH010000228.1 GCA_937900215.1 uncultured Cryomorphaceae bacterium | reverse complement strand
AAACCCATGGTAGAAAATCGATCGACTTCCTTTCCACTCAGATCGAGTAGAATGCAGTCGCATTTGGTAGAACCACTTTCAGCAATAAGAATCATAAAGGGAATTTCACCTAGTTAACAGCTAATTTACAATATCGGTGTATAAGATACACTAAGAGTTTTGAACCTCCAATTTTACTTCAAAATTGGAGGTAAAAGAACGAAATGTACTAAACAATCTCGGTTCTTTTCCACTTGATACAAATAAAAAAGGCCAACATGTAGTTGACCTTTTTAAAAAACACTTAATCTTAAGACTGAAGGGCCACCCTTCTAAAGGCAGTAAGACTTAAATCTTTGTTTACACTTTTCAAATACTGGCTCACAGACAGTTTACTGTCTTTGATATATTCTTGTTCTTCCAATGTACTTTCTTTGAAGAACTTGTTCAAACGGCCAAGGGCGATTTTCTCAAGCATATCTTCCGCTTTGCCTTCTTGGCGCGCCAATTCTTTTCCTACCTCTAGTTCTCTATCGATGGCTTCTTGAGAAACCTCATCGCGCTTCAAAGCAACGGGGCTCATTGCCGCAGCTTGCATGGCGATGTTCTTCCCAGCTTCTTCTGCTGTATGATTCAAGCCTACCAGAGTAGCCAATTTGTTACCCGCGTGTATGTAAAAAGTTACATAGGGAGCTTCAACTACTTCAAATGAAGATATTTCAAGCTTTTCTCCAATTACACCCGTTTGCTCGATTAACTTTTCACTTACGGTCATTTTCTCATCGAATGCCAGCGCCATCAAGTCTGCGTGCGTAGCAGGACTGTTGTTCACGGCCACTTTTAAAATATCCGATGCCAAAGCAACGAAGCTGTCATTCTTAGCTACAAAGTCTGTCTCGCAGTTCAAGCTAATGATTGTTCCACGTGTATTGTTCGGATTGCAGGCTGCCAATACAGCGCCCTCACCCGCTTCACGGTCGGCACGCTTTGCAGCTACCTTCTGACCTTGCTTGCGCAATACATCTATCGCTACTTCAAAATCGCCTTCCGCCTCTACAAGAGCTTTTTTGCAATCCATCATTCCCGCGCCGGTCATTTTGCGAAGTTTGTTCACATCCGCTGCAGTGATATTTGCCATTTTCTAGTTTTTAAAGATTTACAAATAAAAAACAGGGGAAAAATTCAAAGATTAAACCCCTGTTATGCTTTTGAGCTAATTCAGTTTTACTTATTCGTCGTTTGTTACCACTTGAGCTGCCTTTTTCGCAATTTTCTCACGACTTGGCTTCTCCTTGTCTTCCTTTCTTTCGCTTAAGCCTCTGGTAACGGCTTCATGAACGTGACTCATTAAAATGTTCACAGACTTTGAAGCATCGTCGTTCCCTGGAATGGCGAAGTCCACTTCCAACGGATTGGAGTTGGTATCCACAATAGCGAATGTTGGAATGCCTAATTTGTGTGCCTCTGCAATTGCAATATGCTCGCGCTTAATGTCTACCACGAAGATTGCGGCAGGCAGACGGCTCATATCAGAAATTGAACCTAAGTTCTTCTCCAATTTTGCTCTTTGGCGATCTACTTGAAGACGCTCTCTCTTAGAAAGAGTGTCAAAAGTACCATCAGCCTTCATTTTATCGATGTTAGACATTTTCTTAACCGCCTTACGGATGGTTACGAAGTTGGTTAACATTCCGCCTGGCCAGCGCTCGACGATATACGGCATATTCATTTTTGTTGCGTAATCTGCAACAATGTCTTTTGCCTGCTTCTTCGTAGCAATGAAAAGAATCTTCTTCCCTTGAGAAGAAATTTTTCTCAAGGCTTCTTGAGCCTGTTCTAACTTGGCTGCAGTTTTATGCAGATCAATGATATGAATACCATTGCGCTCCATAAAAATATAAGGAGCCATATTTGGATGCCACTTACGGGTCAGGTGACCAAAGTGTACTCCGGCATCGAGTAGAGGTTTAACTTCTATTTTAGACATATTCTGTGTTTACTTTCTCTTTAACAATTTTCAAGTAGCCTTTTCGGGTCAAGAAAATTTGGATACTAAACGAACTATTAACGCTTAGAGAACTGGAATCTCTTACGTGCTTTCTTCTGACCAAATTTCTTTCTCTCAACCATTCTTGGGTCACGCGTTAACAAACCTTCTGGCTTTAAAACTATGCGGATCTCTGGATTCTCAGCACACAAAGCGCGCGAGATACCCAAGCGGATCGCTTCTGCCTGACCTGTAATTCCCCCTCCGTTTACATTCACTTTAATGTCGTACTTCTCAAAAGACTCAGCCAACCTTAAAGGTTGCTCAACTTTGTAGTGAAGCGCTTCTGTACCAAAGTATTCTTTGTAATCGCGATTGTTTACCGTAATGGTTGGGGTAGACTTAGCAGCTGGCTTCATATACACCCTTGCTACTGCAGTCTTTCTGCGACCTAAGCTGTGAAGTATGCTCATGGTTTTAGTTGAATTCGTTCAAATTTATTGATGCTGGCTGCTGACCCTCGTGTTTGTGGGCAGTTCCATCATATACATATAGGTTTCTGAAAAGCTCTCTACCCAAGCGATTCTTAGGCAACATACCACGAATGGATGTCTCAATTAAACGAGAAGGACTTTTTGCCAACATCTCTCCAGTTGTTGTAAAACGCTGTCCACCAGGGTAGCCAGTATGTCTTACGTAGGAGCGATCGGTTGCTTTGTTTCCTGTCAATTCAATGTGCGATGCATTCAACACTATCACATTGTCTCCACAATCGGCGTGAGGAGTAAAATTGGGCTTGTGCTTACCACGAAGCAATTTAGCCACTTTACTCGCCAATCTTCCAAGTCTTTGTCCTTGGGCGTCTACCACTATCCACTGCTTATCGGCAGTTGCTTTATTGGCAGAAATTGTCTTATAACTAAGATGGTCCACTTGATTCTACATTAAGGGTCAAATGTTTTGCAAGCGCAAAACGGGCTGCGAAAGTACGACTTTATATGAAATTTCATAAGTACATCACAGAATATTTTTAAATGTCTTTTCATAGTTGTCAACCATCGATTGTTTATTCACTCTGTTTCACTTGTATTAAAGCCCTAAATTCGCGACTCTCAAATTCAATTTGTATGAAAATACTACGGGTTCACCACTTTTTTCTTGCGCTAGCTTGTGCTACACAGATTCTCAGCGCTCAAAATGAGACTGCTCAACGTTGCGGTCACGATCTTGCCATGGAGTTGGCTTTTCAAAATAATCCTGAGCTTAGAAAGCAATACCGTATCTCCGACTCTCTAAATAGAATTGAGGTTGAACGCATGGTTCAAGCCTACAAAAGCAATCCGCAGGCTTTTAAGAACCAAGGGGTTGTTCATACCATTCCAGTTGTATTCCATGTGGTTTATGCAACCGAAGAAGATAATATTAGCCGTGAGCAATTGTTGGATGGCCTTCGTGTATTAAATGAAGACTTCCGAAGACTCAATGCCGATGCTACAAATACCCGCGCTATTTTTCAAAGCGTAGCTGCCGATTCAGAAATCGAATTTAAAATGGCTACTCGGGATCCAAATGGAAATTGTACCAATGGAGTAACGCGTACTCAATCGAATCTTTCTCTTGTTGCAAACGACAATGTTAAAGGTGTGGCCATTTCGTGGCCAAACACAATCTATCTAAATATTTGGGTAGTGAATGATATTCGACTTTCTGGAATCTCCAATGTTTTGGGCTATGCCTATCGACCTACTCCAAACCAAAGCGCAATTGGAGACGGATTGGTAGTGAAGCACTCTGAAATTGGAACCATAGGTACCGCCAGCAGTGCTGGCAGAACTTTAACTCACGAAGTAGGACACTATTTTAATCTACAACATCCTTTTACTGGTGGTTGTAGCGGAAATGGCGATGGGGTTTTCGATACCCCTAAAGTTGCGGCCGCAAATTTCGGCTGTCCGGTGAATGTAAATAGCTGTACCAATGAAACCCCTGATCTACCCGATATGGTAGAGAATTATATGGACTATGCCGACAGCGATTGCATGAACATGTTCACCGAAGGACAAAAAATCGTTATGAAAGCGGCTATTGCAAACTTCTCTCTTCGTGGAGATGTTGCGGCGGCTTCTAGTGCCATTACTTCTGGCATTACGGGTACACTTTGCACTCCGCAAGCACACTTCATCTCAGACAAGCGACAAATCTGCAATGGCGAATCCGTTCAGTTCTTTGAGAGAGCATACGCCGGAAACACCACTACTTTCGCTTGGCAGTTTCCTGGAGGCACTCCCGCTAGCAGCTCGCAGGCCAATCCTATTATTACCTACAATACCGCAGGTACATATCCCGTAACTCTTACTACATCCAATAACTCAGGCTCTACAGATTCAACTGTTCAAGCTTATATTCTAGTAGAGCAAGCCAATGCCGCTAACAGTAATCAGTTGATGGACGATTTTGAAATCAACAATGTTCCTGGACTCGATTGGAGTGTTTTGGGAAACAATGACTACATCGACTTTCACAAAACTTCTTCTTCTGGGTACCTAAGTAGCTCTTCGGTAGTTCTAGACAACTACTATGCTACCAACGGGCAGTTAGATTGGCTGCATTCAAAGTCTTTGGATGTTCGGTTCTATTCTAATCTTAGTCTAGATTTCAAAATCGCTTTTGCCCGTAAGACTACCTCCAATACCGATATGCTCAGAATTCTCGTTAGCACAGATTGTGGTCAAAATTGGACGGTTACGCGCATTCTTAACGGACAATCTATGTCGGGTGGTAAAACGGCTGCCTCTCCTTTTGCACCCAACACTGACTCAGATTGGATATCTCAAAGCGTTAACCTCAACTCTGTTGCTGGAAACCAAGACCCTATTATAATACGTTGGGAGTTTATCTCTGGAGGAGGAAACAATGTCTTCATAGACGATATAAACCTCAGCGGTGCCATTGGCCAAGAAGAATTGCCTTTTGCCTCTTCAATAGAGCTTTATCCCAATCCAAACCAAGGTAGCTTTAGCTTAAAGCTGAGCAACAATCAGCGAATTGAAGGAGCTGTTTTTGCCCACGATATTGCCGGTAGAAAATTTGAACTTCGCGCTATTCCTCAATCAGAAGGGATTTATACACTACGTTTCCCAAACAGTACACCCGATGGAATCTATCTCATTGAAACCATTGTAGACGGTGTTTCTATAACCGAAAGAATTATTCTGCAACATTAGACTGTATCCAACTAAAGCAACAACCCCCCAGCCGATCTTCATCTGCTGGGGGGTTTTTTATTGCTGTACGGAACTATATCCAATCTGTTTCTTCTTCTTTATAATGAGGCTTGAATTCTTCACTCCTTTCTACTTCTTCTCTCCCGTGCATTTTTCTGTTTTGAGCCCATTAAAAAAGCAATGATTAAAAATCCAGCTCCCGTTAGGGCCGGAGGAAGTATTCCCGCTTTATAGCATAAAAAAATCATCACAATAGCAATGACTATCAATAGTCCTAATAATATTTTCTTCATCTTCCTTTGTTTTTAATCGTTCGTTGAGGCCTCATCAAGTACCACCTCTTTTCCCTTATTCTTCACGTGTTTTTCCAACCATTGATCTTGTTCCCACAGCAGGTGCAAGATGTTCTCAATGGAGCTGTAGCCATGGCTTTCTTTTGGAAGAATAACTAAGCGCGCAGTAGCACCTAAACCCTTCAATGCATTAAAATACCGCTCGCTTTGCATGGGGTAGGTTCCTGCATTATTGTCTGCTTCTCCATGAACCAAAAGCAAAGGATATTTCATCTTTTCTGCATTCATGAAGGGAGACATTGAATTGTAAATCTCAGGGGCCTCCCAATAATTGCGTTCTTCACTCTGAAACCCAAAAGGGGTGAGTGTTCTGTTGTACGCGCCACTGCGGGCGATGCCTGCTGCAAAAAGATCTGAATGACTCAATAAATTGGCCACCATAAAGGCGCCATAACTGTGTCCGGCCACCGCCACTCGATCTCGATCTACATATCCCAAGGCATCTACCGCATCAATGGCTGCTTTGGCGTTGGCTACTAATTGAGAACGAAAAGAGTCGTTGGGCTCTTCCTCTCCCTCTCCTACTATTGGAAAAGAAGCATCGTCTAATACAACATAGCCTTTGGTTACCCAATAAATCATAGAACCGTAATACGGATAGGTAAACTCATTGGCGTTCTGAGCGCTCTGACCCGCGCTGGCCTTGTCTTTAAATTCGGTGGGATAAGCCCAAAGAATCATGGGCATTTTCTCTTTGTTCTTCTTGTCGTATCCAACGGGCAAGTACAATGTTCCTGATAATTCCAATCCGTCTTCCCGCTTATAGTGAATTACTTCCTTTTCAACATCTTGTAAGCTCTTGAAAGGATTTTCAAAGGCCGTTAGTTGCTTCAGTTTATTGCCTTTTAATTTTCTTGAATAATAGTTCGGATAGTCAACCGGACTTTCTATTCTCACCAATACTTCGTTGTTCTTAGAGTCGTATTCTACAATGCTTTCCTTCTTTCCCTTTAAGGTGGAAGTATAGAGTCTCTTGGATTTTTGCTGCCCGAAGTCGTATTCGCCTACAAAAGGAAACTGGCCATCTTCTGTATATCCCTCTCCTGTGAGGAAGGCTTTCGTCCCTTGCAAAGCCATAACCGAAGTTCCCCATGCAGAACGTACACTTACAAACTCTCCAGGATCGCTATAAATATCTTGATAGTTTCTGTCCCAAAGAACGGTTGGCGTTTGTTCGGGTTTGGATGGATTAAAAGAATAGGTTTTAGCATTGCGTGTATTCCACCAATAATCATAGGCAATAGCCAAATCTGCACTTCCCCAAAGGATGCCAGCGTATCGATTTATTGTTTTCAAAAGCGATGTAGGTTCTTGATTAAACGGACTTTCCCATTCAAAAACCTCATCTCTGAAGTCTACCTCAACCTCTGGATCTCCTCCATCTAAAGCCTCACAGAAGATGAGGCTGGCTCCTTTATCGCTTCTCCAAGCAATATTTCTTCTTCCCTTTTCACAGGCCATAAACCCTTGTGGTAAATCTTCCATTAGCGGCGATTCCAATACCGTATTCACCGTTGCTCCTTCCTTGTCATAGACAATGGATTTTGAGGGAAAGCGCGAATAGGGCACCAAGTATGAAAAGGGCTTTTCAACCGTGGTAATCATAAGGTAGTTTCCATCGGGCGAAAAGCGCACATTGTCGTACATCGCATCTTTTTTCCAGACGCTGCTCTTTCCATCTATAGAAATCTTGTGCAATTCAGAACGAGCCAATTGTTCAAAATTGAACTCATCGGCGGCGTTCTTTAGTAAATCTTGGTAGGTTCTGTTCTGTGCTTTCTTTCCGTCGTTTACAGAAACAGTTGGCCCGGTTGGAATGGCGCTTTTTGTGTCAATAAGGGTCTTCTTTTCGGGCGATATTACTTTTACCAACACCGAATTACCATCTTTAAACCAGTTGATCACATCACCCAGATTGGCGTTTATTTTCACCTCTGTGAGTTTAAATACTTTCGCCGCATTCAGATCTAAAATCCATAATTCAACTCCTGAAGCGGTAGTATTGGTTAACGCTATTTTCGATTGATCGGGAGACCAGCTAAAATTGGCCAGTTTGGAGTTTTCAGGCAAACCAGATACTTGAATAGGTTCTGAGTTCTTCTTTTTTAGATTGCGTATTTGCACATTGTTTACATAGGAAACTCTACTGCCAATGTTTGTGGCCGGATCAATGCGTAATCCACCTAACCGCAGCTCCGTCTGAGACAGTTCTTCTATGGTTTTATAGGAATTTCGCGAAAGCAAAATCATAAACTCCTTATCGTCACTCAGCAATACGTTGGGGGCTCTTGGAACATCTACGAGCTCTAGAATCTCTTTTGGTGGCTTTTGAAATTCAAGGTTTTCTTGAGCCTGAAGTCCAAGCGTAGATAGGAATAGGAATAGAATAGGCCACTTTTTCATAGAGTTCCAATTAGGTGAGAAGCAAATATATCTTTTATGAACTCCCTCGAGCATTTAAATTATGTTAATCTATCTCCCTCTACTTGCTGAGAGAGCATTAAGAGTGTCCCCTTTCATTTGGGCGCCTTCAATAATTCCGAGCTCTTCATATAGTGTAGCCCACCTAACTAAAGGTGCATAACTAACCGTTTTGTACTCCAATACCTGCCCGAACGCAAAGCCCGAAAACGTCAAGCTGTCTAAAAACCCTTGACTTTCATTCGGTTTGTTTTCATCCCTATAGCTATCAATACGTTTTGCCTTGATTATGCGGCTGTTTTGCGAGTTTTCACTGTATTTAATGATGAAGTTCATACAAAGAAACGATAGAGCGCAAACGGAGTTCTTCTGTTTAGAACAGGCTGTTTAAGATGATTATTCGGTGCGTCTGATGGATTTGTTTGTGGCTGCGCTGCCGCTTTCAGATTACGGCTTTAAAATGGACTTTATCGACAATGGTCGCCCAGCCTATCAGCCTGCTGATTTGCTCAAGCTCTTTATTTACGGCTATCTCAACCGCATACGCTCTTCCCGTCAATGCAAACGGAACTTAGAACTTATCTGGCTAATGCCTGGCTGCTCTTCACAGCCTACTAAAGCGCGGAATTTCTCAAAGCACTCAAAAGTACTTAAGAGAACTCGCTTTTGACTTTTGGTTTCTGCTAAGCCCATTTCAAGCGATTTGCGGTCTTCTTACGAAAAGAATCTACTCCACATATTTTCTCAAAACCAAGACAGAAGCATGCCTAGAAAGCCTGTTTTTAGCTGGAAAAGCTGAATTGGCGTTTTCGTGTGGGTTATTAGACGAACTGCCGTTGTGTGTGTTTAAAATGAAACTAACGTTTACTGTCATATTAGCGCCTTTGATTTGGAGTTTCGGGTTCAGTCAAAACTTCTCAAAGACTGCCAATTACAGAGTGACAATTGGCGAATACGCAGTAGACTCATTTTGACGACAACTGTCCATTGATCACGACCAATGAAAAGAAAAATTCTTTCCGTTGCCTGACTGAGTTATTTGTTGAAGGGCCTTAGCTCTACATAGCATCATTCTTTTACAATAGAATGATTCATTTAATGCACTTTTACCTGTATTATGAGAACCAAATCCACTCGACAAGAACGCTTTTGACTTATGGACTGGAAAACGATAATAGAAATAAAAAACATGAAAAAACTCAAACTCCACAAATGATTTATTATTGGTTCCACATGATCTATATCTACATTGGATCAAGGCTTTTTTGGTCGAAAGTCAAACTATCTTCTGATTTAACTAGAACACGAAGGGTGAGTCTATTGGATTGTGAATCTTTTAGGTTCATGGCCAATGCAAAATATTTTTATTTCATGGACTTAATAAGATACGAAGTTGTCTTTCGGTCAAAATTATACGACAACGCCATAAAAAAAGGAATGTTTGGTGTCCTAGCCTCTCAGAAAATAATATACAAGAAACCATTGAAAATATTTAAAAAATTTGATATTACTCTTAAACTAGAAGGTTCAGATGAAAAGTGGGTTTACCACCGACAAACCTTCGTACAGAATGAAGAAATCTGTGCAATTGGATTCACAAAAGCAGGCTTTTGGAAAAACAAGAAAGCTCAAGATATGAGAGAAATAATAATTAGTAGTGATTCCGAATATGAACTTAAAGCCCCCCCCAGTTGAAGTGACGAGAATGTTTGAAAAGGATTATGAAACTTTAAAAAATTACTAAATGACAACACACAACAACTGAGGTTCCGCTCAACCCATAGGGCTTAGAATGAAACCGCTATTGCATGGCAGCGGGCTTGAAGTATGTAGTGCAGCGCTATGGGGAAAGCGTTTTAGCCTTTCTGGCTAAACGGAGGAATGGCCCTTGAATGTGGAAGGGAAGGTTCTAAAATGAGGATACGATGGGCAGCTAGGCTGTCCTTTTTTATGCCTTATGATTGCCAAATGCTATGGCTTAGACTGTTTTGATGGGTTGATGCTTCTCAATAGGCATGGTACCAAGTTGCATTTTCAGACAGATTGAAAGTAGATGCCTTTTAACTTCGGACATATAAAAGAGCACATTTTCAGAGAAGCACATTTTTGACATTCTCAGGGAGCAGGTATTTGGCAAAACCGTAGCTGAGATCAGACGTTTCAAAATAGTCACGTTAGCATAAATATGGGCGTCAGCTTATAGGATTACGTCTAATAAACAGAAACTATGAACAAAGAAATTCACCCTTTTCTTGGGGCAAAGGAAGTGGTAGGTTAAGCCGCCATATAAGAACATCAAATAAGGAGTCTGTCTTACCGAGCGGTTTCCAAAAGGCAGATAGTTATATGTGCAGATGGCGGGTTCTTGGCATTTAAATACACTCTTTGCTTGAATCCTAGATTGAGTTTATACGTTCGTGAAATTGGACAAAGGGATAAAGGATAAATAGAATGACGCGCAAGCAAACGCTCTAATCCATTGTCGTTTAAGTGACCACTTCAAGGTCTTCGCTATGGTTAAAATCCAATGTCTTATGATTCGAAAGCGCCTGAAAATCGGCTACGGCCAAAGTATTGTGTCGTTGGCAAGGAAAACAAAAATATTATTGAATTGTTATTGTCGAAACTGAAGATGCAATCAGTTAAAAAAAACATGGCGCAACCGAAAAGCCCAATGAGTAGGGAAAATAGAAAATGAGGAAATGGAGCATTTAAAAATTGAAAGTGACAACTACGTTGCCTTTACGTTCTTTATTGGAACGATGGCTATGATGGCTGCATCTGTTTTCTTCTTCTTTGAATTAAGCAACACTTCGCCGAAATGGAGAACATCCGTATTAGTTTCAGGACTGATTACGTTTATTGCAGCAGTGCATTACTATTATATGCGCGGCTACAACTTGGAAACGGGTGACTCTCCCACATTCTTTCGCTATGTAGATTGGATTCTTACCGTGCCGCTCATGTGTGTGGAGTTCTATCTCATCACTAAAAAAGCGGGTGCAAAAATTGGTTTATTGTGGAAACTGATTGTGGCATCTCTAGTAATGCTTATAACAGGTTATTTTGGAGAAACTATCGATCGTGACAATAGCGTTTTATGGGGCATTTTGTCTGGAGTGGCATATTTCTACATTGTTTATCTAATTTGGTTTGGTGAGGTTGCAAAACTTGCACAATCCGCAGGACCTCAGGTTACAAAAGCTACCCGTATTCTTGGATGGTTTGTATTAGTAGGTTGGGCGATTTATCCGCTTGGATATATTTTGGGAACACCTGGGGGTTTATTCGGAATTCAACTTGTATCTGACCCAGCTGCGGCTACTCATGCGATGGATATTGTATACAACATCGCAGACGCGATTAACAAAATTGGTTTTGGTCTTGTGATTTACAGCTTATCGCGTAAAACTGAAGACTGAAAATCATAGAACCGTTTAAATTAAAATGGAGAAAGGGGAGGATTCGCTTATCTGCGATTCCTTCCTTTTTCTATTCAAGTTTTCCTAATTGAATCAAGTACAAAATCTACTATCCGCTTGAACCCCATCATTCCATCGGGATCCTATGATTACATCTTCTGCGGTATAGGGGCATCTGCCTCCTTATTGCTCTTGGAGATGCATCGGGCCGGCCTGCTTCAGAATGCTCGGGTTCTACTGATTGATCGCGTGAAGAAAGACACGCGCGATAAAACCTTTTGTTTTTGGTCGGACGACCAAGAACCGATTGGCCATGCGCTCAATCCTATCATATCTCATTCTTGGGAGACGGTTATCCTCCCTAATAAAGACGAGACACCCCTATTTCCGTATACGTACAATCATATTTCCAGCATCGATCTGTACAAACAAATAGATCAACTCCGCGAGAGCTTTCAATGGACCCATCTCCTAGCTGAAATAGAAGTCATTTCTGAAGATGCTGACGGGCCTTTCGTTCAAATACAGGAGCAGAAGATTCGTGGAACTACTATTTTCGATTCCCGCACGCCCAACCACGCCCTTTCCCAAGGCGGCCAAACGCATATTCATCAAAGCTTTGTGGGGTGGATGATTGAAACCCAAACTGCAATGGATTCCCCCCTTGCTTTCCGCTTCATGGATTTCAACATAGAGCAATTAGGGCACACACAATTTGTTTATGTATTGCCTTTCTCTCCAACTACAGCACTAGTAGAGGTTACTCGTTTCGGGTCCGAGATCCTTCAGTTGCCCGAAGCGGAGGAACTATTAAAGAAATACGCGTCGCAGCACTTTAATAGCTACACTACGTTGGCCATTGAACAAGGGTGTATTCCAATGAGTAACACTCCGATGGAGAGCCCAAATGTTTCAGGTGTAGTTTACTTAGGCGCAAGAAACTATAACATTAAACCAAGCACAGGTTATGCTTTCAAAAACATGTATTACCATGCTCGTGAGTTAACCAAAACTATGGTAAATGGAGGGAATGTTTGTGAGCACAACGTCAAGCACTCCGATGCCTTTAGAGGGCGATTCGCTTTTTATGATGCTTTACTGCTCGACATATTGAAGCGACAACCAGCAGAGGGTAAGCGCATTTTTCTTTCCCTATTCGAATCTACTGGCATTCAAAAAGTAATGCGTTTCCTCGATGAGAAAACCAATTTCCAAGAAGATGCTTCCATTTTCATCCAGCTGCCTTGGAAACCGTTTTTATCATCACTCGCTCGTAAATTATTTCACAGCGAACTTTCCCGCCCTATAATATTGACCCTTTTGACGCTCTTGCTCCTCGTTCTGGGATACAATACCGACACACAACGTCTTGTATCATACAGTCTATTGGCTCTCGGATTGATAACCGTCGGTATTCCACATGGAGCGGTTGATCATTTGCTTTCAACGGGTCGTTGGAATCTAAAAAAAGCCTCTGGCTTCATCTTTAAGTACCTCGCATTAATGTTATCGATGGCATTGGTCTGGTTGTATAATTCAAGCTTGGGGCTCGGTGTTTTTCTACTATACTCCTCTTGGCACTTTGGACAAGCCGATGGCGCTTTGTGGCATTTCAAAAAGCCCGCTTCTTTTTTCTGGGGAGCATCTGTTTTGGTTTACGTTTTAGGCACTCATTTCCAAGAGACCAATGCCATTTTACGCTCC
Source organism: uncultured Cryomorphaceae bacterium (assembly GCA_937900215.1). GTDB lineage: Bacteria > Bacteroidota > Bacteroidia > Flavobacteriales > Schleiferiaceae > RFXV01. The sequence continues at coordinate 1,219 of CALCFH010000228.1, read as the reverse complement.
ATGGGAGACCTGCGCTTACCGGCGGCCTGTCCAGTCTGGGCCCTGCTCCCTTGGTTGGGGTGGGCCATTTGGCGAAAGCAAAGCTCTTTTGCCATTACAGTAATCTGGTTGTTGTTAGGTTCCCAGCTTCCACTCGTAATTGCATTTGGACTCTATTTTATAGGACAACACAGTTTTACAGGCTGGCAGCACATTCATCGTCATTTAAATATAAGTCATCAATCTATATGGCTGCATTCCTTGCCATTTAATATGGGTGCGTGGCTCTTATTTGCACTCTTTTATTTTCTCTGGCCAGTACAAGCAAGCCTCAACGAACCGCTTCCTTGGGGTGTTTTCTTCATTTTTATTGCGTGCCTTAGTTTTCCTCATGTTCTTGCTATGCAGACTGTTTATCGAGCGAAGTAGGAGGCTTAGCGTGTTCCGTGAAAGAAGTATTTCGTTCGGTTAGTGGTGTTTTCGATAAGTCATTTTAAGCAGTGTTTCTAGTAGGTTTTGATTTATTGTGGTAGTAATATTTAGGATAGGATACTCGAATATTTTGTTGATTTCCAACTCTCATAAAAGGTTCTGCACGCAAAGTTCAGAATACTAGCTTAGAGTTTCAGTTGCATTTAAAAAGCAACCATTAACAAGGCTGGATAGTGCTATACACAACGAATCGATTTAATATCAGCACTGTGCTGAAGGAGATAAATTTTATTCGAAAGGATTTTACAATGAGCACAAGCTTGAACCGCAGCTTCCAGAAATTGGCCGATCATTTATTGTATCGCGTTTAGCTGAGGCCGACTGGCTTTCTACCCTATATCACCAACTTCTTAGCACCGAAAACTTTATCACAATCAAAAAAAAAATATATTTGCATTGTTAATTCCAAATCTGAAGATGTAATCAGCTAAAAAACATGGCGCAACCGAAAAGCCTTACGAGTAGGAAAATAAAATAGTGGAAAAATGGAACATTTAAAAATTGCAAGCGACAATTACGTTGCATTCACGTTCTTCATCGGAACAATGGCCATGATGGCAGCCTCAGTATTTTTCTTTTTTGAAGTAAACAATACTTCGCCCAAATGGCGTACATCCGTATTAGTTTCAGGACTGATTACGTTTATTGCAGCAGTGCATTATTATTATATGCGTGGCTACAATTTAGAAACGGGTGACTCTCCCACATTCTTTCGCTATGTGGACTGGATTCTAACAGTACCCTTAAT
>CALCFH010000227.1 GCA_937900215.1 uncultured Cryomorphaceae bacterium | reverse complement strand
CTCCATCAGCGTAGATCACGCCATCACGCATGAAAATATCACGTTCGTGTGAAAAATAGATACTTGGCAAATCAATGTTTTCATGTAAAATGTATTGCCAAACATCCATTTCAGTCCAGTTTGAAATAGGGAATACTCTAAAGTGTTCGCCCATATTCTTTCGTCCGTTGAAGATGTTCCACAACTCAGGGCGTTGGTTCTTTGGATCCCACTGTCCGAAATCGTCACGATGTGAAAAGAAGCGTTCTTTGGCACGTGCCTTTTCTTCGTCTCTTCTTGCACCACCCATAGCAGCATCGTACTTATTGGCTTCCACTGTGTCTAACAAAGTAGTAGTCTGAAGCGCATTGCGGCTGGCATTTTTTCCTGACTCTTCTCTAACTCTTCCTTTGTTAATAGAATTCTGTACAGAACCTACCACGAGTTTAACACCTAGATCGCTTATTAGCTGATCTCTGTAAGCCATGGTTTCAGGGAAGTTATGTCCCGTGTCGATGTGTACCAATGGAAAAGGAATTTTCGCAGGCCAAAAAGCCTTCTTTGCCAAATGGGTTACCACGATTGAATCCTTACCTCCTGAAAACAGAATGGCCGGATTGTCGAACTGGGCAAATACTTCACGGATTACATAGATAGATTCCGCTTCCAGTTCTTTTAGATGCGTGAGGAGATAGCTGCTCATGCGATATTGATTTTAGATTCGATTACACTCATTACTTGATCTTTACACTCTTCAATAGAGTACAAATGGGTTTGAACTCGTATGTCTGGATTTTCCGGATGCTCAAAGGGAGAGCTTATTCCTGTAAAATTGCTTATTTCACCCGCTCTCGCTTTCTTATACAAGCCTTTTACATCTCTTTTCTCGCATTCTTCTACCGGACAGTCGATGAATATTTCTACAAAACGATCTTCGCCCACTAGCTCCCGAACGGTTTGTCTATCTTCTTTAAAGGGGGAAATAAAGGCGGTAAGTACTACCAAACCGGCATCCACCATCAACTTGCTCACCTCCCCTATTCTTCTGATATTTTCTTTTCTGCTTTGCTCGCCAAAATCTAAGTCCTTATTCAAACCCGCGCGAACATTGTCGCCATCGAGTATATAGGTGTGATGGCCGGCACTAAACAAAGCCTGCTCCACTCTTCCAGCCAGAGTAGACTTGCCCGAACCGCTTAGACCGGTAAACCAAAGAACATGTCCTTTTTGTTTCAGCAATTTTTCTCTGTCTTCCCTTCCAATCTTATGATCATGGGGAATGATATGCAACTTTTCTTTTTCCATTAAAACTTCATTTCATATTTAATTGCCAAATAGCCAATTACCACAATTGCATACAGCAAAGTTAAGGGTAAGCCTACTCGAACAAAGTCGTTGAATTTATATCCACCTGGCCCCATTACCATTAAATTGGTTTGGTAGCCCATAGGGGTGATATAGCAAGCAGAAGCGCCAAAAGCCGCGATCATAAAAAACGGTAATCCAGAAACCCCCAAGGTCTCACTGATGGAAAGGGCAATGGGAAAAATAATCGAAACCGCTGCAACATTGGTTACAAAAGAGGTTAGAAGTACAGTTAGAAAAAACAAGGCAATGGCCATGGTTAGACTTCCTAATCCAATGAAACTTGAAATAAATCCATCGGCAACCAACTGCGAAGCACCACTGCTCACCAATGCCGTTCCTACTGTAATGGCAGAAGCCAGAATAATTAAAAGGTCTAGACTCACATTTTTTTTCACTCCTTCGCTATCCATCATACCAAAGGCAAATTGCAGTCCGAGGATAAGAAACAAGGCTTCATATAATTTCAGTAAGCCTCCGCTCCGGTCTATTCCAAAAAAAGAAGCAGGCAAAGCCGCCAAGACAATACAAAGAGCCAAGCCCAATAAGAATAGTCGTTTGTTTATGCCCGATACTTTGCTCGTCTTCTCGAAGGCCGAAACAATATATAAATTGGTGTCTTGGTCGATTAACTTCCTGAAATCCGGTCCTGCGGCTACCAAGAGTAAGTCGCCCGTTTCAAGCGGAATATCTCCAATCTTACCAGAGAGCTTCGCTCCGCCTCTGTGAATTCCAATAATAGCTGCATCGTAGCGCTCTCTAAATCCAAACTGCTTTACATTCTTTCCAGAAAGCAGAGAATTATAAGGAATAACAGCTTCCATCATTTCAGGATGGTCGCCCAAATCGAGCTTGTCTTTCTTCGAGATTTCAAGCCCTTTGGTGTCATTCAAAAGCTGAATAACCGTGCTCGTGTCGCCCGCAAAGAAAAGCAGATCGCCTTCATAGATCAGTTCATTCGGTTTCACCGGCGTAATGAGCCGGCCTTGACGCATAATTTCTACTAGATAAACATCCTTTAGATTTCTCAATCCAGCTTGTTCTATATTCTTTCCAACCAAAGAAGCACCCTCAGAAACAAGGGTTTCAATTAGGTATTCTCTTTTGTTTTCTTGGAAGTGCGCCAATGTGTTTTGGTAATTAGGCAGCAGTTTATATCCCAAACTAACC
>CALCFH010000226.1 GCA_937900215.1 uncultured Cryomorphaceae bacterium | reverse complement strand
GGTTTAATAAAGACGACGGGTTCTTTGGGAATAGGGTTGTTGAGTTCAGCGGCATGTTGGGCATAATTTCTGCCAATACAAATGATTTTCAATTCTTGAGTTCTTTAAGTTTTAATTCTGTTAGTACTTTTTTGGTGTAGAGAGGGAAGTCGGCATTTTGAATCCAAGCATAATATCCTGGATCTTCTTTGAGCACTTTAGATACTGATTTACCTTTATGCTTTCCGAAACTGAATTGAGGACTTCCATCTTGTCCTTCACGAATAAATCCAGCAAAATCTAATGCATTTCCCCGATTTGATAAGGCACTCAAAAAGGCAATATCTACTTTGGTACCTTGCTCTTTGGCCAAGCTTTCAAACTCATCTTGATAACGAATGGTTTGGGCCTCAAAAACCCTTAAGGTTGCCTCTGTATCTGCCAAAGCGGAATGTGCATCTTCCAGCACTTCATTGCAGTAAAATTTTAAGGCTGCCACAAGCGTTCGGGGTTCCATTTTGTGAAAAATATTCTGAACGTCTACAGCAAAGCGCTTTTTCATGTCAAAGTCGAGGCTCTTTCCTGCTGCTCTAGCTCTTTCAAATTCTTCGGCTAAAATGGGGATGTCAAATTTATTTGAATTGAATCCCGCAAGATCACTATCACCGATAAATTGGAGGATTTCTTTGGCTTTTTCTTCAAAGAGGGGAGCCTGCTCAACCATTTCATTAGTAATCCCATGTATTTCTGTTGATTCTTTGGGAATAGGCATGCCAGGGTTGATGAGCAAACGCTTCCGAAGCGTTTCGCCATTTACCATCTTTTTTACGATACCAATTTCTACAATACGGTCCTTTACCACATCTACTCCAGTTGTTTCAAGATCGAAAAAGCAAAGGGGTCTATTTAATTTCAAAGCTGATTTATTTTACTGATTTTCAGATTGAGCCTTCTCATTCTCATTCAACCATCCACCTCCTGTGGCTTTGTATAGATTGAAGTAGGCTGTAAGAAGTTGTGCTTGTGTTTGTGCTAAAAAATTTTGGGCATCAAATGACTGACGCTGCGATTCTAGGTATTCTAGATAACTGGTTACGCCTTGGTTGTATCTCTTAAATGACAGTTCTTGAGCACTGTTTGCTGCCTTAACATGCAATTCTCTTGCACTGATTTCTTCTCTCAAGGTTCGAATGCTAATGAGTGCATTTTCAACTTCTGCAAAAGCGGTTAATACTTTTTGTTCGTAGGCTAACAGTGCAATTTCAGTATCCTTTTTCTCAACCTCTACCGCTCTTAAATTTCGTCTCCATTGCCAGAGAGGTCCGGTGAGGTTAAGTCCTAAATTCCAAAAAAGATCATCTAATCCGTCTATATTATTGCTGCCATAGGAGGTAGAACCACTTAGGCTAAAACGGGGATATAAATTGGCCACAGCCGCACCAATTTCAGCATTTTGTGCTACAATTTCCTGCTCAGCTTGAATAATATCCGGCCTATTTTTTACAATCTCAGACGGAATTGCAAGCTCGAGGTCAAGATCGTATTTCTGATCTTGTAAACTGTTTCCATTGCCTATAGTAGAGGGCATTCTTCCAACCAAAACAGAAAGATTTTGCTCTGTTTGGGCACTCAGTCTCTGAAAAGTGGGCACAGAACTCGCACTAATTGCATATTGAATTTGGGCTTGATTTAGATCTATCTCTGGCACAATACCTCCTTTAAAACGCTTACCAATAATGATCTGCATGCTGTCTCTAAGATTGGTGTTTTCAATGGCAATATTGGTTCGTTGACGAAATTCTAATAGTTGATAGTAGCTATTGGCTACTTGGGCTATTAATTCTATCTGCAAAGCACGTTGTGCATTTACATCCGAAAGAAAAAGGGCTTTTTGACTTTCATTTAAACGTCGCAGCCTTCCCCAAAAATCCAATTCCCAAGCCATTGATGCACCAATGCTTAAACTAGGATCAGAGAAAATGGAATTGATGCCACTGGAGGCGTTGTAACTGAAGCCAGGCCAAAGCGCCGCTTTTTGAATATTTAAAAGCAGCATAGATCTTTCTACTTTCTCGGCGGCAATAAGGGCGTTTCTATTGTTTTTCAGCGCCTCTCTAATTAAAGTATCAAGAATAGGATCGTCGAAATAGGTCCACCAAGTATTCGGAATAAATACGGAGTCTACTTTTATACTTTCATCCGCTGAATTCCAATAAGTTGGAAGGTTGAGATCTGGTGATTTATAATCTGGTCCAACTTTACAGCTGCTCAGAATGACAAAGAAAACCGCCATCTGCAAAAGGGAGGAAGTGTGTTTATTCATCTTTTCCACTGTTTTTTAAGCGATCGCGTTCCTTTTCATACCCAGCCATTTTACCAATTAACACAAAGAAGGCAGGGTAGAGGAGTACTCCTAGGAAGGTGGCGATAACCATTCCACCCAATAAGGCCATTCCCATTATTTTTCTTGCTTCTGCGCCTGCCCCAGAGGCGATAATTAATGGAAGAATACCTAGAATAAATGAGAAGGCTGTCATTAAGATGGGTCTGAACCTCAGTTGGGCAGCTGAAATAGCGGCGTCAATTAGGCTCATGCCTTCATCGAATTTCATTTTGGCAAATTCAATGATAAGGATGGCATTTTTTGCTGCCATTGCAATGAGCATAACTAAGCTGATTTGTCCAAATATGTTGAGCTCATAACCTCCTAAAAACAAACGCGCCAAATACATAAACAATAGGGCGCCGCCTAGTGCAAAGGGTGTTCCCATTAAAATGCTCAAAGGCATGGTCCAACTTTCATATTGGGCTGCCAGAATTAGAAAGACGAAGAAAAAAGAAAATCCAAATACCACCGCAGCTGATCCTGAAGCCTTATCCTCTTGGTAACTCATTGCATTCCACGACGTAGACATATCAGGCGGAAGAACATCCTCTGCCACTTCCTTTAAAGCTTTCATAGCTTGTGCTGAACTAAATCCCTCTGCGGGCTGTCCTGTTACTTCTGCAGAACGGTACATATTAAATCGGTTTGTGTACTCTGGTCCGTATACTTCGCCAACAGAAATCAGTGCAGAAAGGGGTACATCATTGCCTTGAGCATTTTTGACAAAAAATAGATTTAAATCGTTTTCATCTGTTCTGAACTCCGCTTCGGCTTGAATATAAGTGCGGTAGAGTTTGCCGTATTGAGTGAAATCATTCACATAGGCTCCGCCTAGAAAAGCGCCAAAAGTATTGTAGACATCTTCTAGTTTAACTCCAGCCTGAAGGACCTTATCACGATTAATTTCTATACTTTTTTGCGGAACAGAGGCTTGAAACATGCTTAGTGCAGACCCAATTTCCGGCCTTGCATTGGCAGCTTCAACAAAAGCCCTTGTATATTTTTCTAAATATTGAGGATCATTTCCGCTTTTGTCTTGAATCATAATAGAGTAACCACTGCCATTTCCCAATCCAGGAATAGGAGGCGGACCAAAAGCATAGCCCTGTCCGTCAGTAATGCTCATATGCAGAATGCCGTTCAATTTTTTGGCAATTTGCAATGCGGTTTCTTCTCTATCGGCCCAATTGGTAAGCTTAACAAATAGAAACCCGGTGTTTGCAGCCATCGCACCAGAAAGCATGCTGAAGCCAGACACGGTGGTTACATGTTCAACCATTGGCAAATTGGCTAGAATATTTTCTATTTCTACCGCAGAGGCATCGGTTCTTTGAAGGGATGCGGCCATGGGAAGTTGCAAGTTCAAAAAGATATAGCCTTGATCTTCTTCAGGTATAAAACCACCTGGTAATTTCATTCCCAATAAAGCTGTGCCTAGTATAGCAACACCCACATAGAGCAGGCTTCTCTTGAACTTTTTTGTAATTATGGAAGTCACATTGGTGTAGCCAATGGTTTTCTTGTCGAACCAAGCATTAAATCCATTAAAGAATTTACCTAGCAAACCTTTGGTCTCTTTTTTTGGCTTGAGGATCAGAGAACAAAGAGCGGGAGAAAGACTCAATGCATTTATTGACGAGAAAAGAGTGGAAACGGCAACAGTTACAGCAAATTGCTGATAGAGTTTACCTGTTATTCCACCCATAAAAGAAACGGGTAGGAATACGGAGATTAAAACTAATGTTGTGGCAATTACTGGAATGGTAACCTCTTTCATGGCCTTGGAGGTTGCCTCCTTTGGATCCATTCCTTCCGCCATATTTACTTGCACCGCTTCTACCACAACAATGGCATCGTCAACCACAATTCCGATAGCCAGCACCAATCCGAGCAGTGAAAGAACATTAATTGTAAATCCAAGCAAAGGGAAGAACATGAAGGCAGCCAAAAGCGAAACGGGAATAGCTAAGGTTGGAATGAGGGTAGCTCTTAGGTCTTGAATGAAAATATACACTACCAGAACAACAAGTAAAAGCGCAATAATGAGCGTTTCTATTATTTCTTCTATACCGGCTGTGATGGGCTCAGTAGAATCTAGGGCAATGGTATGGCTTAATCCCTCTGGAAATTTTTCTGCCAATGAATTCATGGTTTGCTGTATGGTTTCAGCAAGCACAACAGCGTTGGATCCTGGCGCTTGATAAATGGCTATAGTGGCCGAGGGCTTGCCATTAAGACGGGAGCGGGCAGAATAGCTTTCAACCTCAAGAGAAACCCTCGCTACATCTCGAACTTTAACTTGGCTTCCATCTGCTAAAGTGCGCACTACAATGTCGCCAAACTGCGCTTCTGTTTTTAAGCGATCGGGCAAACGAACGGTATAGGTAAACTCTGTTCCAGCAGGGGCTGGTTCTGCTCCAAACTTTCCTCCAGCCACGATGACGTTCTGAGCACGAATGGCTGCAATAATCTCACTTACAGACAATCCAAGTCCAGAAAGTCTGTCTGGCTTGACCCAAATCCTCATAGAATAATTGCTCGCGCCAAGCACATCTACGCGACCAATGCCTGGGATTCTAGCCAATTGATCTTTAATATTTATTAAGGCATAGTTTCCTAGAAAATTTTGGTCTACTAATTCATCTGAAGAGGTTAAACCAATCAGCATCAAAATATTCGACATTGATTTTTGAGTAGTAACCCCCATCCTTTTTACTTCTTCCGGAAGCTTAGCAGTAGCAGAAGACACACGGTTTTGAACAAATACCGTATTCATATCCGGATCGGTACCAATATCAAAGCTCACATCTAAACCCATGGTGCCATCGTTGGCATTCACGGATTTCATATAGATCATATTGTCCACTCCATTGATCTGATCTTCAATAGGAGAAGCTACACTCTCTTCAATACTGAGCGCATTTGCCCCTGTATAGGCCGCTCGAATTTGAACTATGGGCGGAGCAATATCTGGGTACTGTTCGATGGGAAGTCCTAGAATACTAATGAATCCAACAACTGTCATTACAATAGCAATCACAATAGCCATTATGGGATGCTCTACAAAAAAATGGTGTTTAGTTGGCTTCTGCATCAGAGCTTAATGTCATTTACAGATTCAAATTTCGCTTCCTCTGCATTGATTTTCGAGCCTGACTTTAAGGTTTGAATCCCTTCTAAAACTATCTTTTCTCCTTCATTGAGTCCTTGGCCTACAATGACTAAATCACGAAGTACGTCTCTAATTTGAATATTTCTCTTCACTGTAGAATCGCCCTGAACCACAAAAACAAATTTTTGACCTTGAAGGTCTGCTATTGCTCTGGCTGGAATGGCAATTACATTTTCTTCTCTTTCCTGAGTAACCCTTAAACGTACAAACTGACCAGGGCGAACGAAATTGTTTTTATTTGGAAAAACAACCTGGGCGCGAATAGAACCAGTAGCAGATTCAACGGCTCGATCTAAAAAAGAAAAAGTGCCCTTGGCATCTAAGGTGCTACCGTCGGATAGGATAATCGAAAAGTCCATTGGTTTTCTGTCCTTTTCTTTTTCCTCTTGTCGAATTCGGGCCAGTTGTAAATAACGTTGCTCCGGAATAAAGAATTCTACTTTAATGGAGTCTATTCTACTTACTGTGTTTAAAATTACAGGATTTGGAGATCGACCTACAAATTCACCTGTTGTGGCTATCGTTTTCCCTATCACACCATTTATTGGAGCCTGAATGTCAGCATAGCCCAATTCGATTTGAGCTAGGCTCACTTTTGCTTCGGCAGCCTTAATAGCCGCTTCAGAGGCATCGAAACTTGCAATAGCAGCGTCTAAATCGCTTTTACTTATTGCGTTATCCTCTGCCAATGGTTTAATTCTATCAAGATCGTTTTTTGCCTTTACGCCAGCCACTTTTGCTTGAGCCAATTCGCTCTTAGCGGCATTCAATTTAGCCTGATAAGACATTGGATCTATGGAATAGAGTAGTTGCCCCTTTTTAACACTAGATCCCTCCTCGAAATGTATTTTTTCCAAAAAGCCTTCTACTCTCGCTCGAATGGGAATATCTTGAATACCATAAACCTGAGCAGGAAATTCTCCCCAATAGGGTATGGCTTGTTTTTTAAGAGTTAATACGGGTAATGTTTTTACAGGTATTTCTGCCGCTTTTTCATTGCATGAAGTCGCTAGAAGAAGGAGAAATAATGGCAATGCTAAACGCCTTGTATGCTGAAGCACCATGGATCTAAAGATAAAAGATTCGCTTTTTGAAATACAAAAGCGAATCTAATACACTCCATTGAATTATAATCGATTAAATTTCTCGATTCGGATCAAAAGCTTCTAGGTAATCTGCTACTCTACGAACAAAAGATCCGCCTAGAGCCCCATCTACCACTCTGTGGTCATAGGAATGAGATAAGAACATTTTATGACGAATGGCAATTACATCACCGTCAGCGGTTTCCAAAACAGCAGGCTTCTTCACAATGGCACCAGCGGCCATAATAGCCACTTGAGGTTGGTTAATAATGGGGGTTCCCATTACATTTCCAAAGGTCCCCACATTCGTTAATGA
>CALCFH010000225.1 GCA_937900215.1 uncultured Cryomorphaceae bacterium | reverse complement strand
GTTGATAGAGCCAGTGGCATCGCCGAAGCAAGCTACATTCACGTGGGTTTCTGATGGTGTGATTGGCTGAGGGGGTTGATTGACTGTGTCTGCTATGATGCTAATACATCCGTTGACATCCGTTACGGTTACCGTATGAATGGCTGCTGGTAAATTAATTACATTTTGGTTATTGGTGTTGTTTGACCATAAATAAGTGTAGGGGAAGGTTCCGCCAGTCGCCGTTAAATTGATGCTCCCATTAAATCCACCGTAGCATGTAACATCGGTGTGGCTTGTATTGAGTACAATGGGAGTCGGTTCGCTTAGAAAGATAGAATCTACGGCAACACAACCATTCGCATCGGTAATGGTAACAACATATATACCTGTGTCCAGTCCAAAAGCATTTTGCGTGTTTTGCCCATTGGACCAAGAGTAAGAATATGGAGATGTTCCGCCTGTACCCACTACGCTTGCTGTACCGTCTGAAGCATTGAAACAACTGATTTGTTGCCCATTGTAATTGGAAGTTACATTGGCATTGGCAATTAAAGGCGTAGGTTGTGTAATTTGATAATTAGCGGTGATGTTGCAGGTGAAAGAATCGGTTGCGGTTACCGTATATACTCCTGGAACTAAATTCGAAATATTGGGCGTAGTAGAGCCATTACTCCATTGATAAGTGTAAGTTGGTGTGCTATTCGCAACCACGGTAATAGCACCATCGCCAAAATTAAAGCAAGTCACATTGCTTAGGTTAACTAAATTGATGGTGGGATTAAGGTTTACAACTACTGTGTCAAGTAAATTATAAAAAGTACATGTGCTTCCGTTAAAAGTGACATTCAATTGGTAAATGCCAGCAGCTGCATTGGTGATGTTACTAATGAAGGGATTGGCAAGATTAGAGTTGAACCCATTTGGGCCAAGCCAAGCATAATTAGCATAAAGGCTGGTGGGAACACTGAATTGAAGAGTATCACCTAGGCAGAGGGGGAAGTTGTGCGATACGTCAACAGGGGGGCAATTAGAATTGATGGTTACCAAATTATTATTAGAGGTAGGACAACCGTTTGCATCGTAAATATCAGAAACTCCATTATTGGTAATTTGATTTCCTGAGATATTTCCAGTACCGAATATATAACCTTTGTTTTCTAGTGTACTGTCACAAGCTAAAATCAAGCAATCGTTCACGACTTGAACTTGAAATTTTACCACCGCTGAGTCTGCTCCGTTGGGTGAATTATTCATTACTCCGCCTGTTATGGCATTTGCTCCAGTGTTAACCCGGGCAATTATACACCGATTGATTGGATCATATTCGGCTTGATCATCGCCAAAAGCATCTGTTTTAACGCCTACAAATGGACCATTAGAATAAGTAATAGAGCCTGGCACAAAGTTCGTTCGAATATCAAGCGTGTCTGTCATGAAGGTGTTGAAGGATGCATCACTTCCAATATTTTTCCCAACCATTTTGTATTCCAAAATATCTCCAGGAACTACTTGTCCACCGTTTAAATCTTGAACATAAACAGTTGCCCTTAAGTCTGGTTCGTAAATATCTATAGCCGAAGTAAAGACCCTTGCAAGAATATTCTCTGATGATGTGGTAACTTTTAGTATGGCGGAAGTAGTATTGTTTCCAATGTAATTGAGTGTGGTATTGTTGGGGTAAAAAATCCCAGCATCGTATCCAAGAGTATTGTTTAAGTTAGGAATACGGAAAGGAGTCACGACAGCATTATCAGAAATCGTACTATTAAAAAAGTTAGTAGTTGGGTGCAGCGCATCAAAAACATTAACAAAAGTACCTGCGCCATTGAATTGTAACTGATCGCCTTGGGAGTCTCTATCTCCTTCTAAGCCAACAACCCCGAGTTCAAATGTAACCGGCCCAGATGGGGGTGTAGTAAATCCGCTGATTGGAATATTTAAACTATTTCCTGATGATATATTTGCAAAACCATCGAATACGGTGAGATTACGCATGGATTGTAGCACATTTTTGTAAACGATGACGATGGTCCAACCTCCCCAACAGTTTGTTGCACCATTGTTAGACAAGGTATTGTCTCTGGAAACTAAGTCTGCTACAGTGAATCGGGCATTGAGTCCGGTACCGGTAAG
>CALCFH010000224.1 GCA_937900215.1 uncultured Cryomorphaceae bacterium | reverse complement strand
ATTGGTCTCATTTACGCCTAGTGGATCTGCTGGATCCCACCAATCCCAAGGATATGAGTTCACTTGGAAAGGAAGTTGTGGGTTAGCTGCAGGGATATTGAAAGTCAATAAAGCCTCATAGTTACCCAAATTGTATTGATTGTTTCTAGCCTTCATAGTGATGGCATCGCTGAAGTTTGCATTGTAGAAAACAGAATTGTTTCCAAAATCATCTGCCATTTTAATAGCAGTATGGCTTCCTGCAACCTCAACCACTGGGAAGAATTGACCAGCCACTGGAACCTGCACCATACCTCTATAGTAAGGAGCGAAGAAATCTCTTCTGCAGTGAACGCTAATAATTGGAATTTCGCCGGCGTCTAACCAAGTAGAATCGCCCAAGGCACCGCCCAAATTTACAACTACACTTACATCATCAGGTAAACCTGCACCGTTTTCGAAGTTTCTTCCTACCGCAGTAAGATCAATTTCAGGAAGACCTAGAGGAGTTGTGTTTCCAGTAAGGGTAACTTGACCTCCAAATCCATTCCAATCTCCTACAATATTTACATCTCCATAAGGATCGTTGGCGTTTACGGCATTGCCATAAATTCCCGTTCCAGCTTGAGTGTATTGGAATTTGGATAGACCAACTACTTCTTGAATATTATCCAAAGCGCCATAGGCAAAAGTGATGTATCCACCTGAACCTTGACCAACTAGAGCCACATGATTCATATTGGTTTCATACGGATTGCCTCCTCCCAATTGCAAGCCATTCAAAGTACGCACGCATGCTTTTGCATCTTGTACAGCATTGTAAACAGCCATAAGGTTAGTACCTCTGCGCAAGTCGAGGTCAGTGCTGTTTGCTAACCAACCCACTCGATACGAAGCGGAAATGGCTACATACCCCATTCTTGCAAAACGACGGCAAAACTCTACCGCTGCGCTATCTGTTTTTTCACCAAAAGGAGAAGCTAGGCCTTTCGGCAGGAAACTTCCTGTGTGTAGATATACGATTACCGGACGAGCAGACTCTGTATCTACCGTTTGGTCTGGCATATACACGTCATAAAACTGAGGGATCAATTGTGGACCGCCTAGAGAAGCTGGAACATATTGACTAAAGTTGATTCCGTAAACCTGATCGGATACTACGGTAATTTCTGCATCGGTAAATACTTCATCCAAGTACCTTGTTTGGGCGTTAGCCAAGCTTGCACTTAAGAATAAAGCACTGAATGCCAGTGTAATTCTATTTTTCATTCGCTTTTTAGATTTAGGGGTTAAATTACAGATAACAACTGAAATATGCAAATGATTTAAAATGCCTCATAAACAACTGAAAAATAGGCCAATCGACCTACCCTCGGACCTCCATACACTTGGAATGCCTCATTGTTTAATAGGTTGGATGCGCCTAATTTAAAGACAGTATCCCATTCTTTCATTTTATAGCTTACTTGCATATCCAACATATCATAGCTTTCTATTTCACCTGTAAACTGTGGGCTTCCTTCAAACAAAAACCCTTGAATCCATTTATAGGTAACATTGAATCCAAGGTTTTTCACCTTGCCAATCTTCCAATCGCGGGCAGACCAGCTAATATTGAATTTGTTTTCTGGCGTATTGAAAGCAGGAATGATGGGATCATCAGTAGCAGTGTTGAGTACATTCCAAGTATAATTGCCACTTAAAGCGTAGTAGTTTCCGAAATAATAATTCAATCCGGCTGAAAAACCTTGGGTAGTAACCTGTCCCTGTGCATTGGTAGCGATACGATACGCTTGAGCACCTGAAAAACGATTGTCTGGTCCGGCATTCGGATCATCTTCAATATCCAAAACTATATTGTAACCAATGAAATCTTGGTACCAACTGTAGTAGTAGTTTAGATCTACATAGATTTTTTCCCACAGAGTAGTACGGTATCCTGCCTCTACAGTTTGAACGCGCTCAGGACGAACGGGATCAATGGAAAAATAATCCCACTGCCAATTGCCTCTTTCGGGCACACTCGCTCCCAAGAAGTCGCCTACTTCATCTATGGTAACTAAAGAATCATATCCATTTAAATTGCCAAGCAGTATGGCTCTTCCAACATTATAGTACAAATATTGATCTTGTAAAGTTGGATTGCGAATGGCAGAAGAAAAGGAGAATCGTACCGTTGAAATGGCATCTACATCGTACACAAAGGATACGGCGGGAGAAAAGAGTAGATCGAAGTTTTGATTCTTATCTAATCGACTGGTTACGCTCACTTTCAAGCGATTGTTCATAATGCGCTTATCCCATCCCCCATACAAGCCAAATTCGCTATTGGAAATCTGCCTGCCGGCTGTATCACTAAAAATACTTCCATCGGATTGAGGCCTGAAGAGCCTAAAGTTTCCCCCTACTCTGAAATTACCTGCTTTCACCTCATCGAACTTATACTCTCCTTGGATGTGATACAAGGCAGATCGATCGACTAGCATACTTCCACCCTCTCTCGGAGCGCGAGTGATAATATAGTTTTTGAGCGAATCGAAGGCAGCTGTCCCCGGCGTGAGTGCATCACCTCCAAATTCAGTATTCACAATATTCCGGATGTTGTTATGCTGGTCAGTTACATATCCTAAATTATCAGCAATTACGATATTCAATTGATCTTCAAATTCATTGGTTGGAAGGCTTTGATTTGGATAACCCGGAAGGCCTTTTATACCCGGAACGGCTATAGCACTAAACAAGCCTCTGTATCTGCTTCCCCAGAAACCATCGGTAGTAAAAGACTCTTGCATGCGCAAGGCAGTAAAGTATGCATCATATGAATTCCCTGCATTCTCATTGGTGGCATAGGCCCGAACGAACCATTTGTCTTTTTTCACCAATTCTATTCTATTCTGATAGAAAGTTATGTCTTTTAAACTGAATCGATTGTCTCCTTGATAGACGGTTGTGCCTGCACCAAAACTAAACGCATAAATCAACTCTAAATCGGGCTTAAAACGATAGTGCAAAGAGGTTCCTAGCTTGAGATTTTCAGTGTTATAATCTACCAAATATTGCTCTTCAATGCCATTGCGGTAAAAATTCCCTAAGCCGGGATAGGTTTTAACATCGCCTGCATCATCGAAAACCTCTTCATCACCATAGCGATTTACGGCATCATACCCACCTGGATTGTCTCTATTGGCTTCAGATTGTAAGGTAGGATCGAGGCTAGTTGCTTCCCAATCATCGGCTCTTAAATAGTAGGCATTGATTTTATAGGCAAAGCGATCTACTCCATCTTTATCCTTGTAAACCTGTGCCCAACGCATTGCAAATTCACCTAATCTGCGCTCACCTACTTTTACCGAAGCACTGAGTCCTTTAAAATCAAACGGACTTTTGGTCTTCATCGCGATTACGCCGTTAAAGGCTGATGGACCATAAAAAGCAGTGCTCGCTCCTGCAATTACATCCACATTTAGAACATCTAATTCAGAAGCACCTAGAAAGTTGCCGAGAGAGAAATTCAAACCAGGCGCCTGATTGTCTACTCCATCGATTAACTGCAGGCTCCTCACTGGAGAAGTACTGTTGAATCCACGAGTATTAATTACTTTAAATCCAATACTGGCACTCGTAAGGTCTACTCCCTTCAAATTTCCCAATCCTTCATAAAAGCTTACCGAAGGCGTTTCTTTAATCGCCAATACATCCATCGCTTCAACCGTTAAAGCCGACTCTTTTTGCTTTTCACTCAGCCTTCTTTGAACCACAGAAACCTCAGAAAGCATCTGATTATCGGGTTCTATTTTAATGACCAATTTGGTGTTAGGCTGTTGAAGCACTACTTCTTTGGGCGCAAATCCAATATAATTGACCACCAAAGTAATGGGATAATTACCCGAATAAGCAATTTGAAAATTGCCATCCAAATCGGTTACTGATCCAATTTTAGTGCCTTTAATAAGCACACTAGCGCCAATAACAGTCTCATTTTCATTATCTAAGACCTTTCCGCTGATCTGGGCAGAGAGTTGATTAAAGCCAAAAGCCCAAAGGCATACAAGCCATACTTTTAATCGGTTCATATACGGGTATTACGTAAGGCCTAAAACTATAAAAATTAGTTCCTCATATCGTTCTTTCTACAAAAGGCTTTATATATAAGTTTGCACAAGCGCTACAAAGACTATGATTAGACAAAAAAAGATTGCCGTTGTACTTCCGGCATACAATGCTGCAAAAACACTTGAGAAGACCTATAGAGAGATACCATCTGATATTGTAGATGAAGTTATTCTTGTAGACGATAGAAGTTCAGACAACACTGTTTCCTTAGC
>CALCFH010000223.1 GCA_937900215.1 uncultured Cryomorphaceae bacterium | reverse complement strand
ATCCAGTAGTTGTCCATCTTTAAATATGGCCAAATAAGGAAGGTTGTCTACTTTGGCAGCCTTGCGCGCCTCCGGACTTTTCTCAGCGTCTACATCAATAAAAGCAATCGATTGAAACTCTTCTTCGTTGCTTACTCGCTTAAATTTTGGAGAAAATAATTTACAGTTGCCACACCAATCGGCATAGTATTTCACTGCAACCACTTTATTTTCTGCTAGAATATCCTTGAAATTGTTGTCACTCGCTTCTATAACTGCCATGTCTGTTAATTTAGAGTACAAAGGTATGTTCAGAAATCAGGGTCTTTGATAGCAAAGCTCTATGGCTTTATCCATTTCTCTCGATGAAAATACAGATCGCGGACAATTCCGTCACTCAATCCCATTTTGGGTACAAACATCTTGTTCGAACTGGCCCATTCCATTGCAGAAATATAGATTTTACAAGCTGGAACGATAACATCTGCACGGTCGATATTCAAATCCAGTCGTTTTATCAATTCTTCCTTGGTAAATTTCTTTAGAAAAACATATTGACCTTCGAGATAATCTAAAGAAATAGGAACACCCAGTGGTTTCCCACTCATTTTAAAGAGCCTATTGATGTTTCCGCCGGAGCCAATCATCGCTAAGTCATCTATTCCTTTGGTAATTTCTTTCAACCAAGAGCGCATTTCCTTCCATTCTGATTTTGCATCCATGTTTTGCAATACCCGAATGGTGCCCAACTGAAAGCTTCTGCTTGTAACAGGCAAACCGTCTTGCAAGAGGGTAAACTCTGTGCTTCCTCCGCCCACATCCATATACAAAAATGCTTCACCATCCGTTTTATACTGACCCAAAACATCAGAAGAAAAAAGAAGACTGGCCTCTTCCAAACCTGAAATAGATTCTATTGGAATGCCTGTTTTCTCTTTAATCTGCTGGATAAGAGCGGGGCCGTTGGATGATTCTCTTAAAGCGGAAGTAGCGCAGGCGCGATAGCCTTCCACCCCGTTTACCCTCATAATGCGTTCAAAGGCTTCCATCCCCCATAAAAGCCGTTCTGTATTTCTCGGACTAATTTTTCCGCGCATGAAGGCATCTTCACCAAGACGTATGGGCAGTCGATTTAGACTGGCCTTCTTAAACAGAACCTCTTTGCCGTCCATGATGGCATTGGTAACCAAGAGTCTAACTGAGTTTGATCCAATATCTATTGCGGCAAGTCGTGTGTATTTCATTCGAAATGAGCTAGTAGTAATTAAGAGGGAG
>CALCFH010000222.1 GCA_937900215.1 uncultured Cryomorphaceae bacterium | reverse complement strand
AGATTAGATAGTTGCGTTCGGTATCCTTGGGCGATGACTCTAGGGGCAATTCAAAATTTGAAGTTACTCGAAAAAACAGGAGAAGAAATTGGCGAACAATGCAATCGTTTGGGCATTCATTGGAACTTTACTCCTGTTTTAGATTTAAATACTAACCCAGCCAATCCTATAATTAATGCCCGAAGTTTTGGGGAGGATGTTCATAGAGCCTTGCCAGCGGCTATGGCTATTGCAGCGGGAATGCAATCAAAAGGCGTAATTCCATGCGGAAAACACTTTCCTGGCCACGGTGATACTGACAAAGATTCTCATAAAACATTACCCTACATAGGTAAAAGCCTATCGCAGCTCCAAAAAACGGAACTAGAGCCTTTCAAGAGAGCTATCCAAATGGATATTGCGTCAATTATGGTGGCGCATTTAAATGTTCCTTCACTCACAGGCACCAATGCTCCAACGTCATTGAGTTCTGAGGTAGTAACCGATTTACTCCGGAAAGAAATGAACTTTAACGGATTAATTGTTTCCGATGGATTAAATATGGCTGGAGCCAATGTGGGTGCTGCTGGAGATATTGAGCTTCAGGCTTTTCTAGCAGGCAACGATGTATTGCTTTTCCCACCTAATATAGAAGAAGGTTTCGAGAAAATTCTGGAGCATATAAGATCAAATCCAGAGGTAGAAGAGCAGTTAAATCAATCGGTTCAAAGAATTCTACTTGCAAAGCATTGGGTAGGTCTAAGCAAATACAAACCCATAGACATCAATAATTTAACTAAAGACTTGAATCAATCTGGCAATGAAGTTACACTCAATGAACTTGCTGAAAGAGCCATTACACTCCTTATCAATAAAGACAATATTCTTCCCTTTAACACTGAAATAAAATCTACAGCTTGTGTTTTAATGGGGGTAGAGCCTGGAAGTGCTTTTGTAAATCAATTGAAAAAATTCACTGAATTAGATGTTTATATTCTAAAGGATGAGAATGAAAGCGATTTATTGTACAACCTCTCGAGCTACGATAGAATTATTGTTGGATGGTATACTTCAGGTTCAAATCCGTGGAAACCATATAAACCCGAAGATTCAGAAAGGCAGTTTCTAGATCGCTTAAGTCTTCAATCTTCTTTTGTTTTAAGCCTTTTCGGTAATCCGTATGTAATAAAAAATTTCCCTGAAGTACTTAAAAGTAAGGCGCTGATTGAAGCATATCAAAACAGTCCTTCCTTTGAAAGAAAGGCCGCCGAACTTATTTTCGGAGTTTTTGGCGCCGAGGGAAGACTACCGGTTCGTGCTAGCAATCAATTTCCAGTAGGTGCTGGAATAAAAACGGAAAGTAGAGACATTTTAGGATTCTGTAGTCCGGAGGAAGTTGGAATGAATTCAACTTCTCTCAATACCATTGATAAATTGGTTGAAGAGGCCATCCAGAATGGAACTATGCCTGGCGCACAGATTCTTATTGCTCGCAGAGGCAAGGTTATTTTCCAAAGAAACTACGGTTATCAGACCTACAATAAGGAAAAAAGAGTTTCAGATTATGACCTCTATGATATTGCATCCATCACTAAAGTAGCGTCCTCTACTTTGGCGATAATGTCGCTTTATGATAAAGATGATTTGGACATCGATAAGACCTTGGGTTACTATATTCCACAAGCAAAACAGAGTAATAAATCAGATATTGTTATTCGAGAAATGCTTGCTCATCAGGCACGACTTCAAGCATGGATTCCATTCTATATGAAGACATTAAATAAAGATGGAAGCCTGAAGAAATCTGTTTATTCTACTCATTTTGACGCAGTATACAGCGCTAAGGTGGCGGAGGACCTTTATATCAGAAGAGATTATTCTGATACGATTTTAAAATTAATTCTGAATTCAGATTTATTAAAAAAGAAAGAGTATAAATACAGCGACTTAGGTT
>CALCFH010000221.1 GCA_937900215.1 uncultured Cryomorphaceae bacterium | reverse complement strand
TGCTGTTATCCTATTAGTTATCGCTTTTGTATCGAGCTACAATAAAATTGTAAAGCTTGATGAAGATGTAAATGGAAAATGGGCGCAAGTAGAAGCCGCTTATCAAAGACGTGCCGATCTTATTCCTAATATCGTAAGTACGGTTAAAGGATATGCTGATTTTGAGCAGTCTACACTTACAGCTGTAATTGAAGCGCGGAGTAAAGCTACTTCCATTCAAGTAGATCCGAGCAATTTGAGTCCTGAAGCCATTGCTAATTTCCAACAAGCACAAGACGGTTTAAGCGGAGCTCTTTCTAGGTTACTCGTTACAGTAGAACGCTATCCAGACCTCAAAGCCAATCAGAATTTCTTGGAATTGCAGGCGGAGCTCACCAATACGGAGAACAAAATCAACTTCGAAAGAAACAACTTCAACGATAGCGTTAAGAACTATAATGCCAAGATCCGGGTGATTCCGGGCAATTTTGTAGCCATGTTAGGCGGATTTGAAAAAAGAGGGTATTTTGAAGCTGCCGAAGGTTCAGAGAAAGCGCCTGAAGTAAGTTTCTAGTGCCAGAGAACAAAGCAACATACATTTCTGAGGAAGATGAGAAGCGTATTGTTGCTTCCATTGTTGAAGCTGAGAAGTCTTGTTCGGGCGAAATAAGGGTTCATCTGGAAAAGACTTCTAAAAAAGATCCTCAAAAGAGAGCTGAATCTATCTTTTTGGAACTTAAAATGCATAAAACAGCACTTCGCAACGGAGTGTTGATTTATGTTGCCCTTGATGATCATCGCTTTGCAATCATTGGTGATGAAGGAATTAATTCAAAAGTTCCACAAGGCTTCTGGGCTGATGTTCGCGATAAAATGTTGGTGCATTTTAAAATCGGTGATTTTACAAAAGGACTGTGCGAAGGAATTGCATTGGCTGGTCAGCAATTGGCAACCTATTTCCCTTATCAGAAAAACGACAGCAATGAATTACCGAATGAAATCAGTAGGTCTTAAACATTGGCTGTTGATCTTAGTCTGTGCGCTAAGCCTATCTTCCTTTGCCCAAGAATATCCCAAAAGACCCAATCCACCTAAATTAGTTAACGACTTCACTTCGCTGCTAAGTAAGCAAGAAGCTGCTCAACTCGAGAGCGATTTAATTGCCTACAGCGACAGTACGTCCACCCAAATTGTGGTTCTCATTGTAGAAACTACCAAGGGACAAGACATTAATTTCTTCGCTGCAAAAGTGGGCGAAGAATGGGGTGTGGGCCAGGCGGAAGAAGACAATGGCATTGTTCTTTGTGTGGCAGTGGCCGATAGAAAACTGGCCATTCAAACAGGGCGAGGCATGGAGCAATACATCAATGCCGGTTTAGCGCAGAGAATTATAAATCAAGACATTACCCCTTTTTTCAAAAGAGATCAATACTATCAAGGCATTCAAGCAGGTGTAACTTCTATTTACAAAGTCTTAAGTGGCAAGTACAAAGGAAATGGACCCACTGATTCTGGTAAAAATGGCAAGTATATTCCCTTTCTAGTTCTATTAATCATCTTAATTATCTACCTTATTTCCAGACGATCAGGCGGAGGTGGAGGTGGATATATGATCGGTCCAGGAGGCGGTTTTGGACATGGAGGCTTTGGTGGAGGTTTCGGCGGAGGCTTTGGTGGCGGAAGCAGCGGAGGCGGATTTGGTGGATTTGGTGGCGGAAGTTTTGGTGGCGGCGGCGCGAGTGGAAGCTGGTAGCTAAATGGAAGCTGGTAGCTAAATGGAAGGCAAAGAATCGATGTGCTCTTTGTGGTCTAAGTCTATCTTTCCTAATCCCATCCTTTCGAGCCGATTGAACTTTCATCAAGCTCCTGCTAAACAAGCCCATACTCTCTTTCTTCTACTTTGTTCAAAGAGAATGGAAAATATTCTTCCCTCCTATATGATATTGCTATTTTTGCCGTTCTCTAAAACAGTATTCTCCCAAGAATAAATGGGAGACCTATTTTTATGTTTGAATACCTCAGAGGAAGGATTACGGAATTAAGTCCAGCGCAAGTCGTTGTTGAATGCATGGGAGTGGGATATGCCGTGCACATCTCGCTGCAAACTTTTAGCGCTTTAAAAGAGGGAGAGGAATCCAAAGTATACGTACACCCCATTTATAGAGAAGATACACAGCAGCTCTATGGCTTTTCTACCAAAACGGAGCGACATGTTTTTAGGCTCCTGCTTTCTGTTTCTGGAATTGGCTCAAATACAGCGCGTTTGATTCTTTCATCTATGCCCGCAACTGAGGTGTTAAGCAATATTTCTGAGGGTAATGTAGAAAGCTTTAAAGCGGTAAAAGGAGTAGGTGCCAAAACGGCGCAAAGACTTATTGTTGATTTAAGAGACAAAGGAACTTTAACTTTTGATGACAATTTATCTTCGGTTGGAAGTCCTTCTATTACACGCGATGCACTCGATACACTCTTGGTTTTGGGCTATAACAAAGCCCTTGCTGAGAAAGCTGTTTCAAAGGCATTGAGAGAAAATCCGGAGTTGAATCTCGAAGGATTGATTAAACAAACACTCAAAACCCTCTGAGCTATTTTGAGTCGTTTCCATTACCGTCTTCTATTTTTTCTATTGGCACCGCCCATGTTGTTGGCGGTTTTGTCGTTTCGAACAGATAATTACAGAAAGGCGAATATTCGAAACCGATCTTTCCTGCAATTTGCTCCGCCCGACACCAATGATCCCGATGAAAATTTACCCTATCCTTTCAATGGGGATCAAGATGGCGGAATCTTTCTTACCAATCCTGGCAGCGTGGATGTGGTTTTCGATGCGGAAACAGGACAGTATATTGTAACGCGCAAGGTTGGAAGCCTGATTGTCTCCCCTCCTATGCTCATGACTCCTGAAGAATATCAGAAGTATATCTTCAACAAGCAGGTGGAAGATTATTGGGGTGAAAAATCGGGTTCTGGTCCGGGCTCGGTGGTTCGCACTGGCGATGGGAAAACGGATGATGGTAGAGATGAAATATCCAGTATCATCCCGCAAATCAATGTGAATAGTGCCCTTTTTGGAAAAATATTCGGTTCCAATGTCATTGATATTACACCTCAAGGATCTGCAGAACTCACTTTCGGTGCCCGCTTCCAACGAATTCGGAATCCGAATTTACCTGTTGTAAACCAAAAGATTTTCAATTTCAACTTCGATCAGCGCATTCAGATGAATGTGACAGGTAAGATTGGCGACCGTTTGAAATTAAAAGTGAATTACGATACAGAAGCCACCTTCGCCTTTGAAAATACCATGAAGCTCGACTTCGAAGGACAAGAAGACGATATCATTAAGAAAATTGAACTTGGAAACGTTTCCCTTCCCACCAGCAACTCGCTGATTACAGGTGCACAAAGCCTCTTTGGAGTAAAAGGCGAATTCCAGTTTGGAAAATTGCGCTTAACCGGTATTTTCTCAGAACAGCGAAGTCAATCGAATTCCATTAACATTCAAGGGGGTGCTACCACTACCGACTTTGAAATTTGGGGCGATCAATACGAAGCGAATAGGCACTTCTTCTTGAGCCAATATTTTAGATCCAATTACGAAAGATGGCTGGCCAATCTGCCTTTGGTTACCTCGCCTATTCAGATTACTAGAGCGGAAGTATGGGTTACCAACCGCAGAAACTCTACGCAAAACGTACGCAACATTCTTGCGTTAATGGACTTAGGAGAAAGTGAAACCGGAGCCTATCGCAACTCTGCCGCTGGCTTGGCTGGCCCCTCCATCTTCCCTGGCCCTAATCCAGCTACCGAACCGGGTAATCCACCGGCAAACGGAAACAACGCTCAAAATCCCTCTACCCTTATTGGAAACTTTCCAGGAATACGAGATATAGCGGAAGTAAATGCCTCCTTAAACGGTGCAGGTTACGAAGAGGCTACCGAATTTATTGAGTTGGCGAATGCGCGCAAATTAGAGCCCAACGAATACCGTCTTGATGCGCAATTGGGTTACCTCTCGCTGAATCAATCGCTCAACCAAGATGAAGTTCTTTCGATCGCCTATCAGTACACCATAAATGGTAGAACCTATCAAGTGGGTGAATTCTCTAATGATGGTATCAATGCGCCTGATCTGTTGGTAACGAAAATGCTAAAGAGTGCAATCCTAAATGTAAAAACACCTATTTGGGACTTGATGATGAAAAACGTTTATTCTTTAAACGCTTTCCAAGTAAACCAAGAAGACTTCCGCCTTAACGTTCTGTATATGAACGACGAAACAGGCGTTCCCATTCCATTCTTACCCAAGGGAAATCTGAACGATCAACTGCTTATCCGAGTAATGGAAGTAGATAAGTTGAACAACAACAACGACCCCGTTCCGGGTGGAGATGGATTTTTCGACTTTGTGCCCAACCGCACCATCATGGCGCAGAATGGCCGAATAATATTCCCTGTCCTCGAGCCTTTTGGATCTCATTTGGCAAAAAAATTAAGCAGCGAAGCAGACAAAGAGCGCTATGTATTCCAAGAGTTGTATGACTCTACTCGTTTTGTGGCTCAGAATCAAACACAGCTCAACAAATACTTATTGCGCGGCCAATACAAAAGCGCCTCCGGCTCTGAAATTAGTCTGGGTGCTTTCAACATTCCACCCGGCTCTGTACGCGTTACCGCCGGTGGTGCCCAATTGGTTGAAAACGCAGATTATACCGTTGACTATACTCTTGGACGAGTTAAAATAATCAACGATGCCATTCTAAATTCAGGCATGCCCATCAAGGTAGATTTTGAAAACAATGCCTTATTTAACTTCCAAACGAAAACCTATACAGGCATTACCGCCGAATACAAATTCTCTGAGAAGTTAAATCTCGGCGCTAGCCTTATCAATCTAACCGAAAGACCACTAACACAAAAGGTAAACTTAGGCGACGAGCCCATTAGCAATACCATTTGGGGATTGAACGGACAATACAATGACAAAGCGCCGTATTTGACTCGATTTGTAGATAAGAT